>JANMVC010000418.1:0-2244 GCA_031392315.1 Pyrinomonadaceae bacterium
TTCGCGTCACACCCCATATCATTCGTTTCCATCTTGACGCTGTGCGCGAAACACTCGACGTGCCTCGCTCTCGAATTCGCCACGGCGAATACACCGAACAAGTTGATGACGCGCAACTGTCGTTTGAGGATCTGCTGCTGAGTTAGCTCAACGCGGCATCTTGAATTCGATCCACTGATTATTCTGTTTCACATAAATGCGCGGTTGCCGGATAGGGAACTTGCGCGCAAAGGCAGGGTTGGCCTTCAGGAAGCGTTGAATCGTCGCGGTGTCACCGGTAGCCACGCGCCATTTGCCATCTTCGCGAACCAGATATTGTTGCACGACGATCTTGCCTTCGGCGGGAAAGGGTTGCGAGACGCGTCCGAAAAGCTCTGTATCAGCAACGGCGATATTTCCCGAGACTCTGACGCTGCCGATCGAGATGCTATCGAGCACGTAACGGTCCTGCGCTCGCCGGAGCGCGCTGGCAAAGCGCTCGCGCGACATTCGCTTGCGCGTGGCGGCGGGCAGGGAATCGTAGGTTGCGCCGTAGTCTCTTGACTTGAGTTGCTGGAAAACGTTCTGCACTGTGGCGCGCACATCCGATTCGTCTGATGCTCGGGCGCGGTCGGGAATGAACCCAATCATTGCCAAGACCAGAAGGATTAGCCATAGGCGTCTGCGAAACGTGCGTTGTCGCGGCGTCACTCTAAATTCCCGACCATTAAGTCTCGTCTGCATTTTCATCACCCTCCTGGTCGTTGTCCTGGTGAAGCTGTTCCGCCTCCAAACTCTCGCTTGCCTGAGCGCGATAATTCAGAAACCACGCGGCGAGGCCAATCACTGCAGCCACGAAGGCTGCATTGAATTGTCCTCTAACTAAAAAGAAGCCGGCGATCACAATGCACCCGCCGGCCGCAATCATCCATAACGGTTTCAACCTAAGTCCTCTTCACTTCACAGTCACTGGAATCGTCAGCTCGCGCGTACCCGGAGGATAGCAAACCTGATCGTCGCAGGCTTGGACGCGCAATTTGGCGGCGAGAGAATGTTCGCCCGGCTTTGCGGACTTGTCAGCTTTCAACGTTACTTTGATCTCAACGTCGCCTTCGTAAACTGCCAGCGGTTTCTCCGAGAAGGCGAGCTTCACATTGATGGGCGGCGGATAAGCAATTGCGCCGGCCGAAAGACCGTCGGCTGATGTGATCGTTAGCTCAGTCGGTATCAAATAGGAAAACGTCGGTGGGTTTGCGTTAACGTGGAAACCGCTTTGAATTGTGAGCCGCACGGTCGTTGCAACTGAACCTCCCGCAGCGACCTCCGACGGTTTCACCACTGGCTTGACCACATCAACTGAGGCGACTCGCCTGGGTTCCGTAGCTTCCGCAGGCGCGGCAACTGGCGCGGCAGGTTTTGCACAGCCGGCCAACGCGAGCATAGCGACTGCGCTGATTGTTAGAAGTGGTTTGGAATGTGTCATAAATAAAGTGGTAAGTAGTCGCTGCGCCAGCTCTATTCTGCGCTTATTCAGCGGGCGCTTCGTCAGCTTCCGCCGCGCCTGGTTTCTTGATACCAAACTTCTCCAGCCGATATTGCAACGTGCGGAAGGTTAGCCCGAGCAGCTTGGCAGACTTCGTGATGTTGTAGTCAGTTTGCTCCATCGCCTGCATGATCAGATCGCGTTCGACGTCCTCGAAACTGATCCCTTCAGGCGGCAGCTTAAACGCGCCTTCAGAAACCGGTCGCGACTCCTGCCTCACTTCCATCGGTAAATCATCGATCGTGATCTCATCGCCCTCGCAGAGGAGGATCGCGCGCTCGATCGCCGATTCGAGTTGGCGCACGTTGCCGGGCCAACTGTAGCCCAACATCAGCTTGCGTGTTTCCGCCGTCAGTCCACGAACGAGTCGTGAAGTGTTGCGCGTGTGCTTCTTGAGAAAGTAATCAATCAAAACGGGAATATCTTCGCGCCGCTCACGCAAAGGTGGGACGTCAACTGACAGCACATTGATGCGGTAGTAGAGATCGTCGCGGAACCGGCCATCGGCCACCATCGCGCGCAGGTCTCGGATGGTGGCGGCAATCACGCGCACGTCAACACTGATTTCATGCGTGCCGCCGACGCGTCTCACTTTTCTTTCCTGGAGCGCGCGCAACAGTTTCGCCTGCATCGCTACATCAAGCTCGGCGATTTCGTCGAGAAAGAGCGTGCCGCGATCAGCGATTTCGAAGAGCCCTTTCTTGTCGGCATGGGCGCCGGTA
>JANMVC010000438.1:0-5228 GCA_031392315.1 Pyrinomonadaceae bacterium
AAAATTTGACGAAGAAACAGCCGCTTTTTTGGTGATCAAGCGGTCGGGGCATTGTGCGCTCTGACCGCGTCTTGGCGTCTTTAGGGCATATCGCGGAATGCGGATTTCAGATTGCGGATTATTGGAGCCGCGTGGTTCTAAAATCGGCAATCTAAAATCAGCATTCAGAAATCGAGTAAGGAACCTCTCATGTCTGCAAATCTGCTTCAAACAATAAATACAGGATTGGGAAAACGAACGAGCCAGGCGCCGGTGCGCGTCGACTTCTCGAAGATTTCCACTGCGGTGCGCATTCCGAATCTGATTGAGATTCAGCGCGAATCTTACAATCGGTTCCTGCAGATGGATTTCCTTCCCGAGGAGCGCGAGAACACCGGCCTGCAGGCCGTATTTGAGTCAGTGTTCCCCATTTCCGATTT
Source organism: Pyrinomonadaceae bacterium (assembly GCA_031392315.1). Taxonomy (GTDB): domain Bacteria; phylum Acidobacteriota; class Blastocatellia; order Pyrinomonadales; family Pyrinomonadaceae; genus PSRF01. The sequence goes on from JANMVC010000438.1 coordinate 420, forward strand.
TCGCGGCACCGCCACGCTCGACTTTGTCGAATATCAAATCGGCAACTGGCAGTGCAAGTGTGGACGGTTGGAAGGTCTTAACTACCTGCGCGCCAACTGCAAAAGCTGCGGTTCGACGATCAAGGTCAACCCGCTCGCGGCCGGTGAAACGCTCTGCCACAAATGCGGCACGTTCAACCAGGTCCGCCCACAACTCTGCGAAAACTGCGGCGAACCCGTCGGGCTGAAGCACAAGCACGATCAGCAGGAATGCCAGGAACGCGGCATGAGTTACAGCGTTCCTCTCAAGGTCAAGATTCGGTTGACCGTTTACGATAAGGATCCGGAAACTGAAGTCCTCTCCATTCGCGACATTAAAGAAGAAGAAGTCTTCTTCGGCGAGATTCCGCTGATGACCGACAATGGTACCTTCATCATCAATGGTACCGAGCGCGTCATCGTCTCCCAGCTTCATCGTTCGCCGGGCGTCTTTTTCAAGAAGGGCCTCATTTATATCGCCAAGATCATTCCTTACCGTGGGTCGTGGGTCGAGTTTGAATACGACCAGAAGAACTTGCTTTACGTTCGCGTAGGCAAGCGTAAGTTTCTGGCCTCGATTTTCCTGCGCGCCCTTGGGCTTTGGTTTGGCAAAGAGATCGACGGCAAGCTGGTGAAGAGCGATTCACACCTGGAAGATCGAGTGAAGAATGCTCCGTTTACTGATGAAGACATTCTGCGAGCGCTTTACCAGACGGATGAGATTCGCGTCGAAGACGGACGGTTGATGATCCAGGTCCCTGACGAAGGCTCAACCAGCCTGGTCGGGATGAAGGTCGACTTTGATATTAAGGGCCGTGGCCCCGACCCGATCGTGCGCGCCGGTAAGAAAGTCACCGGCACATCTCTCGAAGGGTTGCGCAAAGCAAGCATCGGCGAAGTAGAGATGGAGGCTTCGCAGTTTGAAGGCGCCTACGCCGTCTCAGACATCGTCAATAAAGAGAGCGGCGAAGTCATTCTCGAAGCGAACAACGAAATCACTCCGGCAAAGTTACAGGAAATCGTCGGCGGCGGTATCGATTCCTTCGCGGTGTTTTTCCCGGAGCGCGACGACATCGGCTCGATTCTTTCGGCGACCTTGAAAAAGGACGTGATTACGAAGCCAGTCGATGCGCTGCTGGAGATCTACCGCAAGATGCGGCCTGGCGATCCACCGACCGTGCAGACTGCTTACAAATTGTTGGAAGCGATGTTCTTCGATCCGCGCAAGTTTGATTTCTCGCGTGTGGGCCGTTTGAAGTTCAACATCAAGATGGGCAAGCCCGAGCGCGAGCGGATCAACGATTCGCTGCTTTCGGCGAAAGACTTCTACGAAGTGGTGGCTTACGTGTTGAAGATGCGTAAGAACCCTTCCGAGTTTCAGGCGGACGACATCGATCACCTCGGCAATCGCCGCGTGCGGGCGGTGGGTGAGCTGCTGGAAAACCAGTTTCGCATCGGCCTCGAACGCATGGAACGTGCGATCAAGGAAAAGATGTCGATCCATCAGGAAATGCAGACCACGATGCCGCGCGACCTGATCAACGCCAAGCCGGTGACCGCCGCGGTGCGCGAGTTCTTTGGTTCGAGTCAGCTTTCACAGTTCATGGATCAGACGAATCCGCTTTCCGAGATTACGCACAAGCGGCGTCTCTCGGCCCTGGGACCAGGCGGGCTGTCGCGCGAACGCGCGGGATTCGAAGTTCGCGACGTTCACCCGACCCACTATGGCCGCATCTGTCCTATCGAGACGCCTGAAGGTCCGAACATCGGTTTGATTTCGAGTCTCTCCTGTTTTGCGCGCATCAATGAGTTTGGCTTTATTGAAGCGCCTTACCGGAAAGTGATTGACGGCAAGGTGGTGGAGTTTGGTCGCATTCTGAACGGCGGCGACACGAAGCTCAAGCCGGGCGAACATCTGGCGCTCGAAGATGTGGAAAAGGCGAATCGGAAGGTCGGCGCCGGCGGCAAGAAGGCTGAATTTGAGCCGTGGCCGTTTTATCTGACCGCGTGGGAAGAAGACAAGCACGTCGTTGGCCAGGCCAACATCGAGCTCGATGAAACTGGATACATCGTTAACGAGCGCAACGCTTCGCGCAAAGCCGGCGAGTTTATTCTGGCGCTGCGCAAAGATATCGAATATGTAGACGTGTCGCCGAAGCAGCTCGTTTCCGTCGCTGCCTCTCTGATTCCGTTTCTCGAAAACGACGATGCCAACCGCGCGTTGATGGGTTCGAACATGCAACGCCAGTCGGTGCCTTTGCTGCGAGCCGAGGCTCCCTACATCGGCACGGGCATGGAGCAGACAACTGCGCGCGATTCGGGCGCGGTCGTTGTCGCCAAGCGAGACGGCGTAGTGGATTACGTCGACTCCGAGCGCGCGATCATCAAGGCTGATCACAACGTAGACGGCACGATTTCGCGCGAGGTGACCGCGGACATCTACACGCTGATCAAATTCAAGCGTTCAAACCAGAACACCTGCATCAACCAGCGACTCATCGTCCATGTGGGCGAGCGAGTGCAGAAGGGTCAGGTCATTGCCGACGGCCCCTGCACGGATCGTGGCGAACTTGCCCTCGGCCGAAATGTGCTGGTGGCCTTCATGCCGTGGCGCGGTTACAACTTTGAGGACGCGATCCTGGTTTCCGAGCGTTTGGTCAAGGACGACTACTACACTTCGATTCACATCGAGGAGCTCGAAATAGAAGCCCGTGACACGAAGCTGGGGCCGGAAGAAATTACGCGTGACATTCCGAATGTCGGCGAAAACATGCTGCGCGATTTGGACGACAGCGGCATCATCCGCATCGGCGCCCAGGTCAAGCCGGGCTCGATCCTCGTCGGCAAAGTTACGCCGAAGGGCGAAACCCAACTGACGGCGGAAGAAAAACTGCTGCGGGCAATCTTTGGTGAGAAGGCCGGCGACGTAAAAGACGCCTCGCTCGTTTCCCCTCCGGGCATCGACGGCACCGTGGTCAACGTTCAGGTGTTCACGCGCAAGGGCCAGGAAAAGGACTCGCGTTCGTTGGCGATCGAACAGGACGAAGAAGATCGTCTGCGGCGCGACCTTGAAGACGAAATGCGTATTCTGCGCGAGCAGCGCGATCAGCGAATCAGCGAGCTTCTCGAAGGCCGCAAGCTTTCTGCCGATCTGACTGTGAATCGCGAAGTCGTTTTGCCGAAGGGTGAAAAGATTACGCGAGAAATGCTCCAGGGCATTGAAGCCAAAGTGCTGCGCAAAGTTCAGGTGGCCGCGGATCGTGGCGACGTCGGCGCGGAGATCAAGGAATACGAAGATCGCACCGAGCGTCAAATCAAGATTCTCTCCGATATCTACGAAGAGAAGATAGCCAAACTACGGCAGGGCGACGAGTTGGCTCCGGGCGTAATCAAGATGGTCAAGGTCTTCATCGCCATGAAGCGCAAGCTTTCGGTGGGAGACAAGATGGCCGGCCGCCACGGAAACAAGGGTGTCATCGCCCGGATCCTTCCCGAAGAGGACATGCCCTACCTGCCCGACGGCACTCCAGTTGAAATCGTGCTTAACCCGCTGGGCGTGCCTTCGCGTATGAACGTGGGGCAGATTCTGGAAACGCACCTCGGCTGGGCCGCGCGCGTTCTTGGACTCCACTTCGCGACGCCAGTATTCGACGGCGCGACGGAGAAGGAGATCAAGGCCAAGCTCAGAGAAGCCGGCGCGCGCGCCACCGAACTCGGCTTGCCGGAAATCGTCAGCGAGTCGGGCAAGGCAATTCTTTACGACGGGTTATCAGGTGAACCGTTTGAGCAGAAGGTAACGGTTGGTTACATCTACATGCTCAAGCTGTCTCACCTGGTTGACGACAAGATTCACGCCCGCTCGATTGGGCCATACAGCCTGATCACGCAGCAGCCACTCGGCGGCAAGGCGCAGTTTGGCGGACAGCGATTCGGAGAGATGGAAGTTTGGGCGTTGGAAGCTTACGGCGCAGCCTATATTCTCCAGGAATTGTTGACGGCGAAGTCAGACGACGTGGCTGGCCGATCAAAGATTTATGAGGCGATTGTGAAAGGCGAAGCGGATTTCGATCCGGGCTTGCCTGAGTCGTTTAACGTGCTGGTGCGCGAACTTCAGTCGCTCTGCCTCGACGTCGAGTTGATCAATAAGAAGGTTCCCGGCAGCAACGGCGACGGAGCTGAAGAAGGCGTTGGCACCGCATTGGTTACCAGCGGCGTAGAAGGATAACGAGATTTTCGATTGCCGATTGCCAATTGCCGATTGGTCTTCGGTCCCGAGGGCGGCCGGGTCGAGGGCGAAGTCGTCCTCGATTCTTGTCGAGACGAAGCGGACGACTCCGCCGGCGAACGTCACCGCCGGTGGGTACGCGACGTACGACGGCTCGTGGAGGACGATCTCGTCGCCGGGGTCGCACGTCGCCCGCAGTGCGAGATCCACCGCCTCCGACGCGCCGACGGTGATCAGCAGCTCGCGGGCCGGGTCGTACGACACGCCGTAGCGCCGCTCGAGGTGGGCGGCGAGCGCGCGGCGCAGCTCGATCGTCCCGTAGTTCGAGGTGTAATGGGTCCGCCCGGCGCGCAGGCTGCGCACGCCAGCTTCAATCACCTGCTCGGGCGTATCGAAGTCCGGCTCTCCGATCCCGAGGCTGATGACGTCGTCCATTGAGGCGAGGATGTCGAAGAAGCGCCGGATTCCGGACGGCGGGACGGCATTGACCCGCTCCGCGAGCGCGCGCTCTGCCAGCGGCGCGCGCTGCGTCGTAGCGGGGGTCCGGGTCGGCGTGGTCACGTCCG
>JANMVC010000440.1:0-4408 GCA_031392315.1 Pyrinomonadaceae bacterium
CAAGGCCGCGGCGCAACGTGGCTGGATCGATGAACAACGCGTCATGATGGAAACACTACTGAGCATCAAACGCGCCGGCGCGGACATCATTCTTACTTACTACGCACGCGAAGCGGTGCGCGCACTCGCGAAAACTTCATAATTCCTTTCGGGGACCATTAATCCAATGAAAGCCTTTTTCCTTCTCTTGTTCTGGTGCGGGTTTGTGATCGCTTCCAGCGCGCAGGCGCAAGTTAATCGCGCCACACCCTCGGCCACACCCTCGCCCAGCCCGAGCGCGGCGGTGGTTAGCCAACCGGTAGTCTGCGGCTGCGAAGACAAACCGCTGCCCGAGGTGTTCGCCACCGTCAACGGAATCAGAATTTCAAAGCTGGACATCAGCGAAGCAACCGCGCGAAGCATTAGGGAACTTCAGCAACAGGTAATCGATGCGCGCAACCGCGAAGTGGATCTCCAGATCAATTCTTTCCTGCTGGAAGCTGAAGCCAAAAAGCGTGGGATGAGCACCACGAAACTGCTGGAGTCCGAAGTAGTCGCGAAAACGGTTGCGCCTAGCGAAACTGACGCGCGCGCGTTCTATGATCAAAACAAGGCGCAGATTAGCGCAGAGTTTACGGCAGCCAGGCAGGACATCATCAGCTACCTCACCGACCAGCGTCAGCGAGAGGCCGCCCGGAAGTTCGCCGACCAACTGCGGGGGGCGGGGACAGTGAAGATATTGACCACAGTTGTAACTCCAACCCGGACCACTGCCGATCGAGCGCGCGTGTTTGCCACCGTCAACGGCAAGAACATTACGTCCGGCGACGTGGAAGACAACCTGAAGCCATTGATCTTCAGCGTGCAGGAATCAGTCTACGGCCTGCGCAAGCAGGAGATTGAGTTAAGGATTAACGATACGCTGCTGGAACAGGAGGCCAAGAAGCGGGCCATCACCACCACTTCGTTGCTGGCAACCGAAGTCACTGCGAAAGTGCCGGTCGTGTCTGAGGCCGACGCGTTGAAGTTTTACAACGAAAACAAGCCACGGATAAACGGCGAGTTTGCCCAGGTGAAAACGCAGATTATTGAGTATCTCAAAGGCAGGGCGCAGAGCGACGCTGAGTCGAGCTTTGTCCTTCGCCTGCGGACCGGGGCGCAGATCCAAGTCTTTGTGAAACCTCCACAGCAGCCGCAGTATCAGATTGCCGTGGACGATCAGCCAAGTCGCGGAAACCTCAGCGCGGCTGTTACGGTGATCGAGTTTACTGACTTTCAGTGTCCAACCTGCGCCAAACAACAACCAGTCATGGAACGTCTAATCACGGAATATGGCACTCGCGCCAGGTTCGTAATCAGGGATTTTCCCCTGGCGCAATTCGAGAACTCGGCCAAGGCCGCCGAAGCCGCCGAAGCCGCGCGCGAGCAAGGTAAATACTGGGAGTATGCGGCGCTCCTCTATCGAAATCAGTCGGCCTTGCAAGTGGACAAGCTAAAACAATACGCCACCACGTTGGGATTGGATCGGGCCAGGTTTGACGTTGCGCTGGATGGCGGCAAGTTTGCGGATAAGATTCTGCGTGACCGGCTTGACGGGCAAAAGGTTGGGGTTTCGAGCGCTCCCGTGTTCTTTGTGAACGGCAGGCGGGTTACCGACCCTTCCTATGAAGGTTTGAAGGCCGCTATCGAAACAAGTCTCAAGCCGCACTAACGCAAGTCCATTCAAAGCATTTGCCGACACAAGAAACCTGGAGACGGCAAACAACCTTGTGTAAGATGCGCAACGTCTAAGGAAGCATCCAGCGGAAATACAAAGTGTCACGGGTTTCCGCCCGTGAGTTCACACCCACACGCGCTTGCGTGACCAAGCGCCAATCCGGAGGCACCCGATGAGCGTATTCAGCAGTCTCCTCCTCGTTAGTTTGCGTCAAAGTATTCGCTTCTGCGCTGTTGTCATCGTCCTCGGCGTCTCGATCTTTGCGCCCGAAGCGTCGGCCCAGTCTGGACGGCGCACTTCAGCACCGCCAACAGTCAGCCCGACTCCTGCGCTGATCACCCTGACAGAAGCCGCGACTGTTACCTCAGCCAAGCCTTCGGTCTCCGGCGAGCCTCAAACACGCGTCAAGCTGCTTTTTGCGCGGCAGCTAACGTCGAAGCACCATGCGAACGAAGACGTGATCGCCGCCAGCTTCTTCAAGCGATTGACTGACTTCCTCACCGTCGATTGCACCTCGATTGGCGATCTCAAACAAGCCCAGGCGCGCGCGCGCGCCAAAGCCGAACGAGACGCGTTTGTCGTACTGCTAAAGTTTGACATCAATAGTTTCCAAAGCGGAACGATTATCCTGAATTCGCCCGATCTCGAGATTGAGTACTTTGCGTTTGCGCCGCGCAGCGGCAAGAAGCATGTGCAGGGAAAGGTTTTTTTCCAGACAATCGGCGGCGGGAGAATGCAACGGAGCAGTTGGCCCAGTGGAACTCCGATCAGGATTACACCGGAAGCCGCGGGCATCGAAGCGGCCGAGACCCTGCACCATTTGTTGTTGGTTAAGAATCTGGCTAAGCAGCGCCCTTGAGTTCATCGAGCGCCTGCCCCAGTCGGGCGAGTCCTTCTACCAGCGTTTTCCGGTCGCCACCCAACCCGATCCGAAAATGGGCCGGCATCTCAAAACAACTGCCCGGCACCACTGACGTCTCATATTTCTCGCGTAGCAATTCAATCAACTTGTCGGCCGTGGCAGCTTTCACGCGCGGAAACATGATCGAGCCAAAGCGCGGGCGCACCACTTCAAGATCGTCGCGGCCATCGAGAAACTGATTCAGCAATTCACGATGCTCGTCGAGGCGTTGACGCGAGCGTTCGGCGATGCCCGGCAGTTGGGCGAGGGCCAGAACACTCAATCGTTCGCCGGCATGCACCGGCGAGGCGGCAAATAGATCGTTCAAACGCCACATGGATTTCGCGAGTTCGGTCGCCGCAAAAATCCAGCCACAACGCAGGCCGCTAAGACCGAAGGCTTTGGTCAAACTGCTAGTGACAACAAACTCGGGGCCCAGATGAAACGCAGTCCGCGGCGGTTCTTCAAAGAGCATTTCGAGATAGACTTCGTCGATTAGCACGTGAGCATTCTGCCGACGGGCCAGTTCACCAATCTCCTTCAGCGCTTCCCAGTCAGTAAAAACCCCGGTTGGATTGTGGAGATTCGTCGTGACGATGAGCTTCGTATCCGGAGTTAAATGCGGCTCAATTTCTGCGGCAGTTACGCGAAAGCCATTCTCGAAGCGGCGTTGGAAACGCTTAACTCGAGCGCCCAGGAAACGCGCCGTGGCCAGGAATGGCTCATAGGCGGGGCTCTCGAACAGGATCTCGTCGCCAGGGTTGATGAGCGCCGCGAGCGCGAGATGGTTGGCAAATGAAGTCCCGGCGGTGGTCACGACACACGCGCGGTCAACTCGGTAACGGTCAGCCAGCGCGTCAATCAGCGGCGCATACCCATAGCCACCCTCGCTGGTGATTTCGAGATCGTCCAAAGACACTTGCAAGTCCTGCAAGCTTAAATTCGCCAGGCCGCTGGTGGCCAAATTGAAGCGCGCCCGCGAACGCGTCTTGGCCCAATGCATGTATTCAGAAGCTACCGCTTCGCGTTTCCAAGTCATATATGAAACGTCTGCCCTTTCCTTCGGTCACACGATCCCGCTGCTCCCGGTTCTGATTTGCTACCAGTCTCCTCTTTGTCTGCGCCAGAAAAAGAAGAATGGAATTCCGGCCAGTAGAATTCCTAAGCCTATCAGCGTGTTCTCGGGATACCGGTAGACGGTGTTGATAACCACCAGCCAGCAGATGGCGATGAATAGCAGCGTCGTGACGGGGTGACCGGGCACCCTCGTTATTCCAGCGCCGTTGTTTTGCCTTCGTCTCCGAAAAACGAAAATACAAACGGCAGTGGCGCCAAAGAAAATGAAATCCACCGAGACGACGTAGTTTAGGATCTTGTCGTAACTACCGGAGCGCGCGATTATCATTGCCAGAATTCCCTGCAAGGCGATGGCGACAACGGGAACCTGCGTCTTCGGGTGTAACCGGCCCACGCTCTTGAAAAACAACTGGTCCTTCGCCATCGCAAAGTAAACTCGCGGCGCCGTCAGCATTCCCTGGCTCAAGAATCCCAGCGTCGAAATGGCGATACCGGCGGCAATGGCCCGGGCGCCCGTCTGTCCCAACGCGATGCGCATCACATCCGAAGCGGGAGTGGTCGTGGCGGCTAGACCTGCAACTCCTAACACCCGAAGGCAAACAAAACTCACCGCCAGGTACAGAATGATCACGCCGCTCACGCCGATGACCAGCGCTCGGGGCAGATTCTTTTGCGCGTCGCGGATCTCCCCCGCCACGAAACTAGCAGTTTGCCAACCTCCAAAAGCGAAAAGC
>JANMVC010000446.1:0-5895 GCA_031392315.1 Pyrinomonadaceae bacterium
GGGCCATACGACATCGAAAGCTTGAGCGACAGCTCGTGCGTGTAGTAACTCTGCCGCGGAATCTCCAGGCCCGCCGCGCCCACCACGATCACTCGGCCCTTCAAACGGGAGATTTCACCCGCCAACTCCACCGGCTGGTTAGATTCAGTCGCCGTGGTAATTATGACTGCGTCGGCGCCGCGCCCACGCGTCCAATTCATTACCGCGTTCTTGATTTCCCCATCCGGCTTTCCACCAGCCTCGGCGCCAAGTCTGCCGGCAAGTTCAACCCGCGACTGATCCAAATCGATGCCAAACACGCGGCAACCATTCGCTTTCAAGAGTTGGACCGTGAGCTGGCCCACCAAACCAAGCCCGATTACCACGACCGACTCGCCCAATGTTGGTTCGGCGAGACGCACGCCCTGCAACGCGATTGCGCCCAACGTGCCGAACGCACCGGCTTCGAAGTCGACATTTTCAGGCAAGCGCACACAAAGATTTTGCGGCACGGAAAGCACTTCAGCGTGGGACGCATAACCCAGACCGGCGCAGGCCACGCGGTCGCCGGGACTAAGTTCGGAGACGCCTTCGCCGACTTCGATAACAATCCCCGCCGCGCTGTAGCCCAGGGCTTGCGAGGCCGCCAGCTTCTCGCGCACTGAATTAAAAGTCTGGCGCAGACCCTGGCTCCGCGCTTTATCGATCACGGCGCGCACCAGGTCGGGGCGTTCACGCGCTTCCTGTATCAAGCCTTTGCTCACCGTCTCAACAGCCACTCGTTCCGTGCCCGCGCTGATCAGCGAAGCTGCGGTACGCACCAAAACGCGCCCACGTTGAAGCGCCGGCACCGGCACCTCCATCACCGCCGCTTTACCAGTTTTTCGGCTTTGCAGAACCTGTATCATGAAGCGATTAACTATCGACCTTGAAACGCAGTCAAAGTAAACGAGTACCCCTATTCTTTCTCAGCCAGTTTCTTCTCAATGAGTTCGCTCACCCACTCAGCCCGCGCGTCCCACGTGCCATCCTTGACTGCTGCTTGTCTTCGTCCAGCAGCGTCGGCGTCAGTTTCGTTCAACGCATCATCGATCAACCTAAAAAAGTCGTCGCGGCTGCGCGCGATCCGCAACACATCGCCGAGCGATTCGTATTCAGGCAAGGCTGCAATCACCACCGGCTTTCCAGTCGCCAGATACTCGCGCACCTTGATCGCCGAACCGTAGCTCGTGAATGCCTGCTCAGTTTCCCACGGCAGCACGCATACGTCGAAGCCCGCGGCGTAGCGCGGCAGTTCATTGTAATCGACCGGCGGGATGAAATGCGTGTTGGGCAAGCTCTCGATGTCGAGGCCGCGCGAACGATTGCCAATGAATATCCATTGCCACTCCGGCCGTTCGCGCGCGGCGCGTTTGATCAATTCCTGGTCGATCAACCACGGTTCGATAGCGCCAAAATAACCGATGCGCGGGCTCGCGATGCACGCTACTTCCTGAGCGACCGTCAATTCGCCGCTGCCCACCGTCGCCCAGTGTTCAAAATCCACCGCCTGCTCCAACAGGTACGAACGGTCAAGACCTGCGGTCGCTTCGGCCAGCAGCTTGCGACCTGAATAAAGGATGATGTCTGCGCCGGCAATCGCCTTTTCATGCAACGTGGTGATTGAACGCGGGTCGGTGGCGTGGTCCATGGTGTTGGAATCATACTTGTCAGACACCTGATAGATTACCAACGACTCATCCAAACGCCCGATCATCTCCGCCGCCGTCGGAATGGCGATCCACAGGATCGGTTTTTCCAACCCGCGACTTTTTGCCAGCGCCGCAATCTGCGTCGTCAGCAAATGGCGATTCGCGAATCGAGAGGGCCGGCTGCCGAAAAAAGGCAAAGCCGCCGGTGAAACTACAGTAATGCCCTCGGCGGTCGTTCGCGCGAGTTTTGCGTAGCTCTTCAGCTTCCGCGTGATGCGCGGCACGAAGTCTTTGTTCCCAATCGGCGCCAGGCCCATGGAAATCGAATTCACGAAAATCACTTTGTTACCCGCGCGCGCGAAACGCCGCATCAGGTGCTTCTTGGAATGCGGATGGTGATACCACCAGTCTTCGCCACCGAAACAGATAATCGAACGGTTTTGCAGCATCAGTTGATTGATGGAGTTAAGGTCTCAATACCCAGGAGATTCGCCAGCATCTGCAAATTTTCTTCCGCTTCTTTCCGGTAACGCGCTGCCCACAAGTCGGTTTCGTTTGGACCAGGAGAAAACAACACTATCTGCAACCGGCCGACTAGTTGTTCCACATCACCGAAATCGTAAAGCAGCATGCCGCGGGTTTCGCCGGCGCGCGTGGCAATCACGGGGATACCAGCCCAAAGAGCCTCAATGCGGGAGATGCCGTAACTCTCGTCGGCAAATGCGCGCACAAATACGTCGCTACGTTTGAGAATTTCGGAAATCTCAGGGTTGGGAACCTTCTCCAACACTGTGATCCAGTCTCGGTTTCTCAATACTTCATCCCGATAGTTTTCGTCACGAACAAAACCGCCGTCCAAAAGTAACAAACTAATATCTTGTCCGGTTCGCGTGCGAAGTTCCTCGACTGCTTCGGCGACATGTTTGAAACCGTAAGAACTATAAAATACCCCTATTGAGCAGACTCGCTTTCCAAACAACAAATAACGGTTCAGCGATTCGGCAGTTCCATCTGAAAGGGGAGCGGCGGATTCGTTCGCCGGCGGCAACAGGCAAGGGACGACGGTGACGCGCTGACGCACGTTGAGGTCTTCCTGCAACCATCGGCGCAAGTCGTCGCTCACGACCACGAACTCGTCGACCGCGTTTACCCCGCGGTGAAACAGCCAGCGCTGGGTCTTGCCGAAATGCGGATAGCGCTTCGGTAGCGAACCGTCGAGAATATTTTTGTACCACTCAAACCCCAGGAGTCGTTTGAACACCAGCCAGATGGGCAACAGGAGTGGATTGGGATACTCCAGATGAAAATGTGAAGCGTCGAGGATGCGTGCGCCGCGCGCTTCGCTGAGTAATGCCGGCAGAGTCCCGAGTTTGCGATGCGCTATAAACCGGATGCTCTCTTCGTTAGGCTTAGCGCCTCCGTAAGTCCAAACGCGAATATTCGCATGACGCAGGTGTTCAACCAACGCTTGCAGGTAAATCGCTACGCCACCATAAGGCGGCGGCAGTGGCCCAAAGAGTATAATTCTCTTGCTCATCAAGGACTTTGGAAAAATTGCCTGTCAGGCAGTGCCGAACATGAAATGTTGACAGACCCAGAAGATCGCCTGGGCGAAAGAATACATACTGCGCCTCCAGTCAGCTAGCTGGCTATTAGGAAGCCTTCTTACTGCGAGACCGCAAGAGTTGACCATCATGATAACCGTTGAGCCAAAGGGACAAACACGCGTTGAAGAGACCGGGTCAGTTTCGGTCGTAGTTCCCTCCTACAATCACGCGCGGTTTATCGAAGCGACTTTGCGCTCGATCATGACGCAGACCGTGCTGCCGAGAGAGCTGCTGGTAATCGACGACGGCTCGGTCGACGATTCGCCGGCAATCATCGAGCGGACGCTGAACCAGTGTCCATTTCCGTGTGAACTCATTGCCAGAGAAAATCGCGGTTTGTGCGCGACGCTGAATGAAGGTTTTGAACGCACCACTGGAAACTACTTCGCCTACCTCGGTTCCGACGACTTATGGCTTCCGGATTTTCTCAAAGCGAGGGTCAGCTTGCTCGACTCGCGACCCAAGGCCGTGCTCGGCTATGGCCACGCCTTTTACGTTGACGACCAGAATCGAATTATCGACTCCACCGCAGACTGGGCCCGCTACGCCGACGGCAATGTGCAGGAAATGCTTTTGCACACAACTGCGCCGATGAGTCCGACCGTGGTTTATCGACGCGACGCTCTTGAGCGGCAACGTTGGAATGAAGATTCGAAACTTGAAGACTACGATTTGTACTTGCGCTTGAGCGAGGCGGGCGAATTCGCCTTCGACCCACAGATTTTATCTGCCTGGCGCCGGCACGATTCCAACGTAAGTTGGGACCAGACGCTGATGCTCGAAGAGCAATTGAAAGCGCAGCGCCGCGCGGCCTTGAGATTTGGTTTCACAGATGAGCAGGTGGAAAAACTACAAACAAGGACAAGATTCAGCCGCGCCGAAGACTTTCTCAGATTGGGACAGAAGTCGGAGGCATTGAGATTGATGCGGCAGAATTTACGCGGCGCCAACTCACCGCGCGCCAATGCCAGAATGTTTGTGCGATTGTTAACTCCGAATTCGTTTATGCGCGGGCGGGCTCTACAACGCCAGCGCCGAACTCACGAACGCTACGGAAGCTTGTAACGCAAACTGTTAGTTTGCGACGCGCGGGACATCACGCAAGTTGAGAGTTTCAGAGCACACGCAAACTAACAGTTTGCGTTACTCACGCACGAAACCAAAGACGTCCTGATGGTTGTCCCAGCCACGTTCCTTGAAGAAGACTTCGCGCAAGCCACCTACATCAAGAACGCGCGCTCGGATCCATTCCGGCGACGTAAGGGAAACTCCGTAGTCTCTTTCGCCAGGGTAGTCTTCGAATCCGTACCCAGTCTGCGGATAGTCAACCCCGATCCGGTCGATTTGTTCGGCGGCAAGCCCGTAGTCGAAATCTCGCGTCGGCATTCGGCGCGAGACAAAATCGCCGTGAGTGGTGAAGATCATGATGCCGCCCGGCGCTAGATGACGGCGAAAGAGCCGGAACAATGATGCAATGCCATGCTCGTTTAAGTGGGTCGCGAGCGACCCACACCAGATGAGATCAAATTGCTGGCCGAGCGAAACCTCGTCCAGGTTAAGTGAGGAGTAAGCCGGCTCCGCGCCAAACGTGCGCACGCAAAACTGCACCGGCCCCTTCGTCAGCTCGCAGGCAGTAATCCTCGCCTCCGGAAAGCGCTGGCGCAAAAACCTCATCACGCGCCCGCTACCGCACGGGAAGTCGAGAATCGTTCTGACATCTTCCAGGCCCGCCGCCGCTAGCGCCTCATCAATGCATTCGATCGCCGATAGTCCAACTTTGAAATAGTGCGCGCCATCGCCGTTGTACATCCCGTCGCCCGGATAGATGCGGCTGCTTACGTTGTTTAGCAGTTGGCGTTCACCTTCGGTGAGAGTTGGGTCGGAGAGCAGCTTTTTCTTTTGCAACTGCGTTTGCGGCGGCAGGGTGCACACGAAGCGTCGCACAGCGCCGAGATAAGGCCAAAGCGACCTGGGAACCACACGCTTTAGCATTTTTACCTGGCCCATGGAAATTGTAATCACAAACGTGGGGCACGGCCTCTACCTTAGGCTTTTACAATGAAGACCTGGCCCGCAGAAATTCGCATCTCGTTAAACTTGGAGGGTCGATAAGGCGGCGTCCCTTTGTCTTCGCGCGTGATGTCCGCCCTGCCGCATTCATCCACCAATTCTTTTACGAACCCTACCAGCCCGGCATTGTGGCTATGGAATTGTCTTCGATTCAACAAGTGCTTTGCCGTTCGCCAAAGGGGGTTCATCGCCGGCAATGATCGTTGCGCGTGAGCGAGCATGGATCGAAGACGGAAGACCGTGGGACTAAACCGCATCCTTGGCGCGTAACGAAATCTTGCGCCATCAAACCAACTGTCCCTGTAGCTGGCACTCCAATCTTCGATCACAAACAGCCCCCCAGGCTTGAGGTGGTTATCGAAGAGGTGCCAAAAGCTGATGCGGGTCAATTCGGCGATATGAGAACAGTCGTCAATGATCACATCAAAACCCTCAGGCGCCGTCTCCTGAGCGATACGATCCAACAGGGCCGTGTCCTCTTGCATTCCTTGAAAGGTCCGGATGCGACCGCTGGGATCGTCAATGGTCACCGGATTCAGATCGAGTCC
>JANMVC010000487.1:0-3037 GCA_031392315.1 Pyrinomonadaceae bacterium
GTTCGTGAACGGTTGCTCGACAGAGTTGACTTCATCAAGTGTGATGTCGAGGGCGCCGAGTTGTTAGTTTTCAAAGGCGCACGAGAGACGTTGACGCGCTTTCATCCGCCTGTCCTGCTGGAGATTGAGCCGCGCCACACAAAGCGGTTTGGTTACGCGCCAGAGGAACTGGACGGGTTTTTGAAAAACTTCGGTTATGTTCCCAGTCAACCGGCTCCCGCGGACAAGCCTGAACCGCTTGAGAGTCTGAGTCAGGGAATCGCCGCCGGGCAAAACAACTTCCTATACCTCGCCGCAACCTCCTGATGCCGCACACCAGAATTATTTTCATCCCCTTTGTCGACGCCTTTGGCGGCGTCGAGCGGCTGGCCGTGGACCTCGCCGGATTTCTCCATCAGCAAGGCGCTGCGGCCACCATCGTATGTTTTAGGCAAACGATTGATTTGCAGTCTTACGCTGATTGCCCGCTTAGAGTGGAGCAGTTATTGCCAGCGAGAAATTCAATCGTTGAGGCGCGCGCTTTATCGCGGTTCATGCGTTCGACCCAAGGTGAGGGCAACCCGCTCCTTTTCGATCTTAAGAGTGCTTTCTATTCCGGCCTGAGCTCGTCCGGCTCATTCGTCTTGCATCTGACGGATCCGCCCAGCTTGTTGCCGGCTGACTTGAGTAAGCATTCGCGTTCTGCCCGGCAGACGGTTCCGGAGTTTGCGGGCTTGCCATCGGCTGGTGCGCTGCGCGGCCCGCGCGCGGAGTTAGTGCACCGGCTGAACCGGCGCGGCGTGAAACGGGCAGCGAAAGTTGTCGTGATGACGGAAAAGATTAGGCGTGAGTTGCAGCAACTCTACGGCGTTGACGCGATCGTCATCCGCCCCGGTGTCTCGACGGATGGTCCGCAGAATTCTGCGCCGGCACCCGGGCAGGCTTTGCGTTTGCTTTCCGTTTCCCGGCTGGAACAAAACAAGCGCGTGGATTGGATACTGCGCGCGCTGGCAACGCTCAACGCAGAGGGAGCGCTTAGGAAAACTGACTGGGTTTTTGAAGTGGTAGGCCAGGGGCCGGCCGACAAATCTCTCAAGGAGCTGACCGAACAGTTGGGACTGGCGGAACAGGTTTTCTTTCTTGGGCATCTCTCGGGCGACGCACTCGCCGCCTCTTACGCGCGGGCCAATCTTTTCATAATGCCTGCGGTGCAGGGTTACGGGCTGCCTGCGTTGGAGGCTTTGCAGCGGCGCATACCGACAATCGTTCATCAGGAGTCGGGCGTTAGCGAGGTGCTCGGAGCCTGCCCCTGGGTGGAAATTGTTAACGGTGAGAATGGGAGCCTCGCGCAGGCGATTGGAAAAATGAAAACCCAACTTTTAACCGGCAGTCTGGTTGAATCACATCTTCCCAACCTGCCCACAGCGTCTGGTTGGGCCAGGGAAATCTCGCGCGTTTGTGGCTGGCTCAACGCTGCTGCGCCGGCGGCAAACTGAATGCGCGGTGACCAGATGCAGCGCGAAGCCAGGAACAGTTACACAATTCTCGCGCCGGGATTTGCGAAGTGGCGCGGCTCTGACGGACGGGCGCTGGCTCAGGCTTTCAGAGGCCTGGGCCATAACCTGATCGAGATCGATGAAGAAGACTACGACCCGTGGCGATGGGTGGGCACTGCTTCCAAAGCCTTCCGACGCGTGCTCCGGCCACAATGGAGTAGTGATTACAATGCGGCAGTCCTCCGGCAATCTACAATGTCGGCCTACGATTTCACGCTGGTGTTTAAGGGCAGCCTATTGAAGCCCGAAACCGTTAGGCAACTTCGAGAGATCAGGAAGCCAGTATTCAATTTCTATCCGGACGTTAGTTTTACCGATCACGGTCCAAATATTCCTGCTGCCCTTAGTGGGTACGACTGCGTCTTTACTACGAAGCTTTACCACGGCGAACGTGAAATGAAGGAGTTTAATATTCGAGAGCTGCGACATGTGCGCCACGGCTTCGATCCGGAAGTGCATCGTCCCGTTTCGGTCTCGCCCGAAGTGGCACGAAACTACGAATGCGACGTTAGCTTCGTTGGTTGCTGGTCGAAGGAAAAGGAGGAGACGCTGCTCCATCTCCTGGAACAGGCGCCCGAGATTGCGGTCAAGGTATTTGGGCTGGGATGGAATCATGCTTCGCAGGAATTCAGGCGCAGGATTGGGAAGAACCTAAGACCGGGAGCGTTCGGCGATGAGTTAGCGATGGTGTATTGCTCGTCGAAGATTAACCTGGGTTTGCTTAGTTCCAGCACGAGCGATGCGAAGCTGCGGGACCAGACCACCGCGCGCACATTTCAGATTCCCGCGGCGGGCGCGTTTATGCTCCACGAAGACACTCCGGAAGTGAGAACCTTTTTCGAAGACGGAGTGGAAGTGCTGCTCTTCATGGGCAAAGAAGACTTGGCCGGTAAGGTCAACCTTGTGCTTGAGAACCCTGCGTTGCGGGAATCCATTCGGGCCAAGGGACACCAGCGCTGTGTGCAAGCGCCTTATGATTACACGAGCGCAGCGGAAACAGTGCTACGGTATTTTGGCCTTAATAATGAGGAATCGTTTTGAGTAACCTGCCAGGAATCACGTCGCGGCTGAAGGCGTCAAGCCGCATTATGCAGCTCTTCCTCATAGTTTCTTTGGGGGCATTGGTGGCTGTGCCCTTGATCTTGGCTGAGTTTGGTTATTCCTGGCTCCAGTTGTTTCTGGGCCTGCTGTTGACGGAGATTTGCCTCTACCCGTCAGCCCTGTATCTGGCTCGCGGTGAATCCGCCCTGCCCACAATGCCGGTGTTTTCTCTCGCTTACGCTCTGCAGTTCGCCTTTCCGGTTTTCACTCAGGAAGACACGTTCCTGCTGATGGGCGGTGAGATCAGATACCTGCTGGAAAGAGACGTCGCCATTGCGTTGCTGTTAGCCATTGTCGGGATCTCGTCGTTGCAACTTGGTTACTACTGGTTTCAGCGGAGCAGCTACAGGAAAGTTATCCCGGTAGCCAAACTGGCGCTGAAGAAATCAAATGCCGTCACA
>JANMVC010000497.1:0-5625 GCA_031392315.1 Pyrinomonadaceae bacterium
CAGGCGAAGCAACACCACAATCGTGTCGGGACACCAGGCTTGGGGGAAAACCAACAACCAGCTAACTGACGCTCTTTAATTCAACTAACCTGGAGAATCCAACTGCGCCTACGACACAGCTTGAGGCACGCCAATCCGTGCCAGTTCTGCGGGCGGCGCACCTTGATGATATAGCCGTGCGAGATCGTCCGCCTCAAACGCGTAGCCAAACGGCGGTCGTCCGATTTCAGCCATCGCGTCGCTTCTAACGAACGCGTCACACTCTTCCTTGCTGGGAAAATTGTCCACGCTTAACTCCACTTCGTTGCCGTCGGGATCGTGGTAGTAAAGCGAGGTCGTAAACAAGTGGTTAAGAGGCAGAAAGGGCGTGATGCCCTCCGCCTTGAGCCGTTCGTAAGTCGCAACGAGATCACCAAAGCTCGCCAGACCATAGCCCACGTGGTCCACTCCGGCGGCAGTCGCCGGTTTATCCACAGTCTCCGGGTCTTCGAAGATTACCAGGCGATGGTGCTCGTCGTCGTAGGTCAAGAAAGCCAGAAACTCATTCTCATGCTGAATCCGCGCGCCGAACACCGTCGTGTACCAACGAATCATTTCCTTGAACCGGCGCGCGCGGATGCCGTAGTGGGAAATATAAGCGGGTCTGGTGTGCGATCCGTCTGAGCTCGTTTCAAATGGTTCCGCGTTCATCATCTGTTCTTACCTCCACGTTTCGTGAGCACCACGCCTTCAGAGAATCACTCCTTACTGTGCGGTCTCTGGCAGAAACTCCGCGAGCCTTCGCGTTCGCTCACGCGTGACCGACGCGAGGCACGAACTATGAACCGCCGGGCGTATGGAACCGCCGAGATAGATTGACGACTCGCTCTCGCAAGTTGCATCGCGATACTTGAGCCACAATGTTTGTGCGTGCCGCAGCTTCTGCTGGTCCCCTCCTCCGTAACTCGCCAGTTCGCCCATCAACGCACGATAGGCCTTGTTCATCTCGGCATCTGCCTTCTCATAGTCGCGGCGCGCGCAGGCGTTGGCCTCGACCTGGGTTCCGTTTTCACCGCAGGGGAGTTGCCGTCGTTCCTGTGAAAACGAAACCAATCCCAGCAAGCCGATCAAGAACGTGGCAACGATAACTCTTTGCTTCATGATTACCTCAAACAATCTGGATGCACTCAAAGGCCGTTACATTTTCTCCTCAAGAATCACTCAAGGGCAAGCATGAGAATCCAGACTAAGTCTCATGCAATAACGATCGCTCAGAGAAAGATGAGGAAACAAATCATGAGAATGACAATGAGACTCGCGGCAATAGCAATGCTGGTTGCGGTAACCATTTGCCAACAGACCGGGCCGGCACATGCGGCAAATCCCACCTTCGACGCTACCGGAGTATGGAGGAGCTCCGTGGGAGAAATGGAAATCTTCCAGGAGAAAGACGAGGTCAACGGCATCCTGGTCAATTCCGGATTTGGCCATCGTCTCGCTGGCCGATATATCACCGCAACGACGATCAGGATGGTCCTGATCAGACGCACGCGGGCTGGCGGTTGCGAAACGACGATGCACCTCGATCTCAACGTCACGTCGGCCAATTCGATGTCAGGTGCCGCCGTGGCTTCGGAGACGGCTTGCGGATTAACAGCCGGTCAAACCTTCCCCAGCACATGGACGCGCGTGCTGTAGTCTTCAACAGGCGGAAGTCCCAGGCCCGCATTTGGCTTGCCACTTTTTACCTCTGATCTTCGTTCATGTTAGTTAGATCCTCGTTCGACTGTCCGAAAACACTCAAACGCAATTTCGACGCAAAAGGTTACGTTTCCCACCAGATAAATCACTTCAAAGTGTAAAGACGAGACCACACTCAACAACTTTCAGCGAGCGAAAAGTTCATGTCATCAAAAGCAGAACCAATGAGCAAGCAAGCTGCGGCTGACGCGCAGGAGCAAACTATCTCGCGGTTCGCAGACTGTCTTCTCTGTCGAGTGCTCTGGCCCACCATCGTCCCGCATCGCCATCTGGCAACGAACAATTCATCGGAAGCCAAAACGCTATTCCTTACCAATGCGCGGCGGGTTAGTGGGTCAGTTTCAGAAGGGGCACGGGCATCTTGCCCGTGAATCACGCGCAAGATGCGCGTGCCACAACCAAACTGAACCCACTACCCGTTCAGCCAAAATATTGTAGTGCCCACGCTTGTGAGTTATTCTGTCGGCGCAAGCTTGAGCCCACAGAAATCAGGTCCTCCAACATTGCCCGATGCCGGAGCAAAAAAAGAAGTAACCCGGGAAAAGTTTGCCAGCTTTCTCGAGTGGCTGAGTCCCGACCAGGACAGCGCCGGCGATGAATACGAACGCCTGCGCTTTCGCCTGTGCACTTTTTTTGCCCAGCGCCAATGCAGCTTTGCGGATGAATTGGCGGACGAAACCATCAACCGCGTCATTCTGAAAGTTTCCGAGGAAAAAATTGAAAGCAAGCTCGCCTATTGTTACGGCGTCGCCAAAAACATCTATCGTGAATCGCTGCGAAAGCAACGGCCGCAGGTCGACATTGAGGATGTGACGCTGGCCGCCAAAGAACCTGATGAGCCCAGCTTTTCGAGCGATTGTTTGGACAAATGCCTCGCGGAACTTCCGCCTGACAACCGCAACCTGCTGCTCGAATATTTCTCGGAAGCCAAGCGGGCGAAGATTGAGATTCACCAGCGCATCTCGGAAAGCCTGAAAACCACTCAGACCGCTCTGCGTATGCGGGTGATGCGCAGCAAGCAAAAATTAAAAATTTGTGTGCAGGAATGCATGAGTTAGTTACAAAACGACGACTAATATCACCCTAGTGTGGGGCAGTAGATCATGGGTCCAGCTATCAATGAAGCAACGGTTCGCGCGTACCTCCTGGGCCGTGTCTCCGATGAAACTACGCTCGAAGGAATCGAGGACCTCATGTTCACGGATGAAGAGTTTTGCTCCGAAGTGGCCCTGGCAGAAGACGGGCTCATCAACGACTACGTTTTCGGGCGTCTGAACGAGGCTGATGCGAAAAGTTTTCAAGCTACACTCGAGAATAATTCCGACCGGCGCTTCAAGCTGGAACTGACCCAGGCCCTCAGAGTTAAGGCGCTGGTCGAGACAGCCAGGGCCGCCGAGGCCAGGCCATCGTTGCTGGCTGCGCTCAAGGCTTTCTTTCATCAACCACAATACGTCGGCGCTTTTGCCATCCTCCTGATAGCCGCCGTCACTTTCGTGATCTACTTCAGAAGCAAAGACAGGACAGACGATCTGGCGGAACTGCGGTCCATTTACCAACAGTCGCGCCCAACGGAAACTCGCCTGGCCGAATTTGGGTATGCGCCTTTCGCGGAGTTGCGCGGCGCCTCAGAGCCGGCGAATCAAACTCGTTTGCGGCGCATTGAAATCAATCTGATCGACGCCGCGGAAAAAGGTTCAAGCGCTGAAACCCACCACGCGCTTGGTGTCTTCTATCTAACGCAACGTAAATTCGACGACGCCATCAGGGAATTTGAGAGCGCCTTGAAATTCGCACCTGGCAGCGCACGCGTTCACAACGATCTCGGCGTCGCTCATTTCGAACGCTCCAAAGCCGTAACTAAAGAGAAACGCTTCGAGGACGCGGCCCGGAGTTTGGAGGAATTTACCAAGGCCACGCAACTCGACGGCAGTTTCCTCGAGGCGCTCTTCAATAAGTCGCTCGCTTTACAAGAAATGGGGATGCCGCGCGAGGCAGAAGAATCATGGAAGCTCTATTTGCAAAAGGACCCGTCGTCGCCATGGGCTGCGGAGGCGCGCAAGCACTTGTCATCAATCACGAGTGGGGCATCGCTATTCAAAACCGACGAACAGGTGTTGGCGGATTTTCTAGCGGCCTACCGCAACCAAGATGAGCCGCGCGCGCAAAAGATTCATAGCGAAACCAAAGGTCTGTTGAAGGGCCCTACTGTTCCGCTTCAACTTTCGCGGCGCTACCTGCTGGCAAAGAAGCGAAGCAACACCGAGGAAGCTAAAGAAAGCCTGGCCGCTTTAAGTTTCATCGGCCAGTTTGAGCAGGCGCAAAACTCCGAGTTTTTTTTTCTGAATTAGCCGAGTATTACGCAAGCGTCAACCCGGACAAAATTGAAGCGCTTTTACGCGCACAGGAAACCTTCGCTGCCGCCCACCAACTAATATCGAGCGACATCGCCAAAGCGATTTTGGAATTCGAGAAAAGCCGAGACCTTTTCGCGCAGCTCGGAAACGACGCTGAAGCCGCCGTCGCGGAGAATTGGGCGGTCCAGTTTTTGCCCGACGTGGCCAGGGTGGCCGAAAGCCGCATTCGCCTGGCCGCCATAATCGCCGCCTCTCAAAGTCGAAAATTCATGGTTCTAATCCCGCCTGCCTATTACTGGCTCGGCATGGCCGACTTCAGGCAGAACCGCTTCTCCGAATCGGCCCGGCACATCAGGACCGCATTGCGACTGGCCGAAGCCGGCAACAATGCTTTCGAAATCCAACACGCACAGCAGGCCATCGCCGAGAATTATTCCGAGGTGGGCGAGCTTGAGTCGGCCCTTATCTACGCAGGCAAAATGCTTAGCGGCAACGATCTCTATTATCAAAACCCCACCCAATTCTGGCGCGACAAGGGAACGCTGGCGGACATCACGCTCAAGTTAAAGTTTTTTTCGACTTCGTTGAGCCTGTCCAGCGAGCGCTTGAGTATTGCGCAGACAACTTGGCCCACCAGCAGCCTGGTCAACGACTCGCTACGCCGAATGGCCAACGCCGCTTCCGCCAAAGACGATTTCACTGCGGCCTCGACGTATGCCAACCAATCGATGGAGATTGCGCGCCAGCGGGGCGAGAGCGCCGAGAACCGTTACACAACCGCCGAGATTTATCTGCTGCAGGGCGATCTGAAAAGCCGTATGAAACGATGTAGTGAGGCCCTGGCGGACTACGAACAGGCCATCGAGTTGTACAGCCGGCTCCCGGAAGTTACCGACCGCCTCTATGAAATTCACAAAGGCAAGCTGTTCTGTTATCGCCAACTGAGCCGGCAGCAGGATTTTTCCAGCGAACTTCAGATCGTTCTGAAGTTGTCGGATGGATACCGCACCGCAATCCGCGAAGATGATTCGCGACAATCGTTCTTTGCCAGCGAACAGGTAGTGTTTGACGCGGCGACGGCAAACGCTTTGGATGAAGGTGACAGCGCGGGTGCGTTTGCTTACGTCGAGGCTTCGAAGGCGCGTTCCCTCTTGGATTTTGTGGAGTCGGGGAAGTCGATTGTTGAGGTCGAAAAGAATTTTGCCGACGAACCAGATCGACCACGTCGTCGTCCAGGCCATCGCCCAGACGATCGAGGAACGGCTCGACCATCATCTGGAAGATCATCCCCAGCATCATCGCCGACTCGTCGCCCTTCGGCCGCTCGGGGGCGAAATCGACCAGGGTGGAATCGCCCCATCGGGGCGCGTGCAGGCCGACCGCTTGCTCGATGGCCAGCGCGGCCTGATCTTCGGTGAGGCCCAGGAACTGGTCGCCCTGCTGCGAGCCGGCCAGGTCTTCCATGAGCAGCACGAACGCCGGGACGGTGTCGTCGTAGCGGGCCACGTGGCACCGGGGCGAGCGGATCGAC
>JANMVC010000516.1:0-3602 GCA_031392315.1 Pyrinomonadaceae bacterium
GATCAAAAACGGCGCGCGGTTGACGGTGCGCGAGTCGCAGGCGGCCGTCTTTGTTTACCAGGGCCAGATTGCAGACGTCTTTGGGCCCGGCCTCCACACGATAGATGGCGGCAACACACCCATACTTTCCAAGCTCGGCGCCTGGATGCACGGCTTCAATTCGCCTTTCAAAGCCGAGGTCTATTTCGTTAACACAAAACAGTTCACCGATCTGAAGTGGGGAACTTCAAATCCGGTGATGATGCGCGACGCAGACTTCGGCATGGTTCGGCTGCGCGCTTTCGGAATTTACTCGATGCGCGTGGCTGATCCGGCGGCGTTCATAAAAGAGATCGCCGGCACCAACGCACACTTCGTCACGGAAGATATTGAAGGTCAACTCAAGCGAACTTTGGTCAGTGGCTTTAGCGACGCGCTGGCTGAATCAAAAATTGCTGCGCTTGATCTGGCGTCAAACTACGACGAGCTTGGCAAGTTTAGCCGGGTGAAGATGACCGAAGACTTCAAGGCTTTTGGGTTGGAGTTGACGAAGTTTGTAATCGAAAACATTTCACTGCCGGCTGAAGTTGAAGCGGCGATGGACAAGCGCACTTCGATGGGCGTCATCGGCGACGTGGGACGTTACGCGCAGTTTCAAGCGGCAGACGCAATGCGCGATGCGGCCCAGAACACAGGCGGCGGCGGCGCGGCGACCGGCGCGGGCTTGGGAGCAGGCTTCGCGATTGGCAACGCCATGGCCGGCGCGATGAGCAATGCGATGAATCAGCCGAGTCAGGGGCAGCCGTCTTCGGGCGGAGTTGGTGGCACCGCCGCAAGAGTAAACTGCGCGAAGTGTGGAACTGCAAACTTAACCACGGCCAAGTTTTGTAATGACTGCGGCGCCAAAATGGAGACGCCGGGACAGACTTCACCGTGTGCAAAATGCGGCGCGCAGATCCAGGCCGGGTCGAAGTTTTGCAACGAATGTGGAACTAAGGTCGAGCCAGCAACTTAGAACCATTTCAAACGATTAATCACCACCAAGGCACAAAGACACAAAGGTACAAAACCCAGCAAGGGTCTTGGAACTTAGTTTAGTGTCTTTGTGGTTCACCCTCGTGTTATTCTGTGCCGCACGAAATCCAACCCTTACGGCTCCTAACCAGGATAAGCACGCATGTTCAGCAAGTTTCCCCCGCGGCGCGTAGTGATCACGGGGATGGGCTGTGTCACGCCGATCGGAATCGGCCGCGACGCATTCTGGGCCGCTTTAATCAAAGGTGATAGCGGCGTTCGCAAGATCGACACCTTCGACGTTTCCAGCTCGCCGGTAAAGATCGCCGCCCAAGTGCAAGACTTCGACTGGGAAGCCCAACTCAATCCAAAGGATCGAAAGCATGTTCCGCGAACGGTGCCGCTCGCGTTGGCGGCCGCCCGTGAAGCCCTGAATGATGCAAATCTGAAAACAGATGAACTGGAGTTGGAACAGCGGCGCGCGATCGGCGTGGTCCTGGGTACCGGCGGCGGTGGACTCGCCTTTACCGAGCAGCAATATTCCTACTGGTTCAATGGGCCAACTAACAAGGCGAGCGTCTACACGATTCCATCGTCAACCCATGGCGGTCTGTCGAGCGAGTTGTCTATGGCGTTTGGACTGCGCGGTTTGTCGCATATCGTTTCCACCGGCTGCACCAGCTCAACTGACGCGATGGCCTATGCCGCTCAACACATCGCGCTCGGTCGGCAGGACACGATGCTAACCGGCGGTGTTGATGCGCCGATCGCGCCCGGAATTCTCGCCGGCTTCAATCTCATGACCGTGCTGACCAACGCCTTCAATGACGAACCGCATCGTGCCTCGCGTCCGTTTTCGCGCGATCGCTCGGGCATTGTGTTGGGCGAAGGCGCCTGGATTTATGTGCTGGAAGAATTTGAACAGGCGCGGGAACGCGGCGCAAAAGTCTACGCTGAGATAGCCGGCTATGGGGCGACGTGCGACGCGTATCATCGCGTGCGCCTTGCTGAAACCGGAGACGAACCGGCGCGGGCAATGAAACTGGCCCTTGCCGATGCGGGTCGCGCACCCGCTGAAGTTGATTACGTGAACCTCCACGGAACCTCTACGGTGCTCAACGACCGCATCGAAACCAGCGCGTTGAAGCTCGTCTTAAATGGGCAGGCGGTCGAGACGCCGATGTCGGCTACCAAATCGCAGATTGGCCACCCGCAGGGCGCGAGCGGGGCGGCAGGGTTAGGCGCAGCGTTGTGTGCGATGCATACGGGCATGATCCCTCCGACCATCAATCTCGATGAACCCGATCCCCTGTGCGATTTGGATTACGTTGCGAACGAGGCGCGGAAAGCCGACGTACGCGTTGCGCTCTGCAATTGCATAGGTTTCGGATCGAAGAACAGCGCGTTGGTCGTCGAGCGGTTGTAACGCAAACTGTTAGTTTGCGTTAAAGGCATTAGTTTGACCTGGTCGCTTGGAGCGCAGGCATACTGGCAGCCCCAACCAACGAGGTCGACCAGGGCAGGATTAGCTTAGACAACGCGACAGCGCAAGTTGATGCAGGCAGGGTGCCTGCGCTCCCAGTCTCACGGTCGGGCTTCTACCCACTGCTTACGCAAACTAACAGTTTGCGTTACAACTTTCGATCAGCTACGCTTTCAAGTTACACAATTTCAGCAAGATTCCGGTTTCAAATTCCTATGTCACAACCAACTGAACAGCTAGTCTTGGGTGCATTGCGCCAGATCATCGATCCCGATCTGCATAAAGACATCGTTACCCTGGGTTTTATCAAAGACCTAAAGATCGACGGCGGTGTCGTTTCGTTTCGCATCGTTTTGACCACGCCCGCATGCCCCGTGAAAGCAGAAATGGAAAGCGCGGCGCGCGAACTCGTCGGCGCAATTCCTGGCGTCACTGCTGTCGCGGTAACGATGGACGCTGAGGTTCCCAAAGGCCGCGGCATCGGTGACAAACTGGCGATTGATGGCGTGCGCAACATTATTGCGGTTTCGTCGGGCAAAGGCGGCGTAGGTAAGTCGACGGTGGCAGTGAACCTGGCGGTGTCGCTCGCGCTCGATGGCGCGCGCGTGGGCGTGATGGACATCGACGTGTACGGTCCAAACGTTCCCATCATGATGGGCGCAGCCGAGGCACGGCCGGAAGTCGAAGTTAACAAACTGATTCCCATCGAAGCCCACGGCGTGAAGCTGATGTCGATGGCGCTGTTGCAACCCGGCGACAAGCCAATGATTGTGCGCGGGCCGATCCTGCATGGTTTGGTGAAACAGTTTCTGTCGGATGTGAAGTGGGGCGAGCTCGATTATTTGATCGTCGATATGCCGCCGGGTACCGGCGATGTGCAGTTGTCGCTCGCGCAGTTAGTTCCCGTCCAGGGTGCGGTGCTGGTCACTACGCCGCAGGACGTGGCCATAGCTGACGTACGCCGCGCGCTCCGCATGTTTGAAACCGTGGCAATTCCGATTCTGGGGATTGTGGAAAACATGAGTTACTTCGTGGCGCCCGACACCGGCACGCGCTACAACATCTTTGGCGAGGGCGGCGGCGAAAAGCTGGCCGCGATGTATCACGTGCCGCTGCTCGGCTCGAT
>JANMVC010000566.1:0-4347 GCA_031392315.1 Pyrinomonadaceae bacterium
GGCAAAAACTGCCGAAGGACTTTCAGAAATCCGAGTTTCTCCTCGAACACGGCATGGTCGATGCCATCGTCGACCGCCGCGAGTTGAAAGACTACCTCACCAAGCTGCTCAACTTCATGATGAACCCCGAAATCTCAAACGAATCAGAGATGGGACGCGTCCGCTCCCGCGCCGCATCCAGGGATTAGGGTTGTACCCTTCCTCGACCCCGTACATACCACGAAGTAAATTCAACCAGTCCGCGGAGCGGACTACCGGGAATAGCCCAGCAGTTCACTGCTGGGATTTGGCAGCGACGAGAATGGAGTCCGTGCAGCGGACGGATGATTCGAATTCGCAAGCATCGACCCCTTCAGCCGTCCGTCTTACGGACTTTGTCGCAAACCTCAAGCTACCCAGCGATGAATCGCTGGGCTATTGTCAGCCGTCCGCTGGGGCGGACTGCTTTGGCACTTTCTCAATTGACGATCCAGCCTTACTGCGTTGCGGTTTAGTTCGCAACGTGAAATCCTGACTCTCTGATGAACTTCAAGGAAACTATTGAGTATCTGTTAAGCCTCGGGCACGAAACGCTCACCATCAAACTGGGGCTGCGAAACACCGAGCTACTCCTCGAAGCGCTCGACAATCCGCACACGAATTTTCGCTCGGTCCATATCGCCGGCACGAATGGCAAAGGCTCCACAGCGGTCATGCTCGAATCAATTTGCGGTGCCGCCGGAGTTGCCACCGGCCTCTACACGTCGCCTCACCTGATTTCGATTACCGAAAGAATCCGCATCAATGGCGCCGATATTTCAGAGAGCGACTTTGCAAGGTACGCTACTCGCGTAAGAACGGCGGCAGAGAATTTGTTGAAAGAAAAGCGCCTGGCCACGCTGCCGACGTTTTTCGAGCATGTCACGGCGATCGCGTTGCTGGCTTTTCGTGAGTCGGGCGTCGCCTTAGCGATTCTGGAGACGGGCCTGGGCGGACGCCTGGATGCCACGACGGTGGCCGGAGCCAAGACGATTGCAATCACCCCGCTTGCTCTCGATCATCAGGAGTACCTCGGCGAAACGCTGTTGGAGATAGCGGCAGAGAAGGCAGCAATCATTCGCGAAGGTGTGGCCGCGGTGATAGCGCCGCAACCTGCGGAAGCGTTGCAAGTAATCCTGGAGCGATGCAAAGCCGCTCACGTCGTTCCAGATCTGGATAAGATCCAGTTGACCATCACCGGCCTAACCGATGATGGCCGCTTTAGAGTTGCAATTGAAACTTCCGCAGCGAGATATGAAAACGTCCTGATAGGCTTGCGTGGACGGCATCAGATTACCAACGCGTCAGTCGCGATCCGGCTCGCGGAAGCTTTGCGCAAGCAGGGCTTTGAAATCTCGCCAGACGCCATCGTCCAGGGAATTGAGACCACACGCCACGCTGGCAGGTTAGAATTACTTTCAGGCCAGCCGTCGATGCTGCTAGATGGCGCGCACAACCCATCCGGCGCGCAGGCCTTGCTGGATTTTCTGATTGAATTTGTGAAGCCGCCCGTCACGCTGGTCTTCGGGGCCATGAATGACAAGCGGCTCGCAGAGATGGCTGAAATCTTGTTTCGAGTCGCAGATATTGTCGTACTTACGCAACCAGACAATCCGCGAGCTGCTCCGGTCGATACGCTGCTTGAGTTGGCGGCTCGGCTGATTGCGCGCGACAAGATAATCGCGTCCAGCTCAGTGAGCGAAGCAATGGCTTTGGCGAAGGACCTGACGCCAGCGGAGGGCACGATCTGTGTCACCGGCTCGCTCTACTTGATCGGAGAAGCGCTGGCGAACATGAACGCCACCGCGCGTGTCGAAGTTGACCGTTACTGAAGAAAACATATGCCTACTGAACAACCCCAAATCCTAAAGAGCGTTGAGATTTTTCGCGGGCGGGTGGTCGAGTTAACTCTCGACACGATCCGTGAAGGCGACAAGACATACGAGCGCGAGGTGGTGCATCACCCCGGCAGCGCGGTGATCATTCCGGTGTTTGAAGACGGCACGATTGCCCTCGTCCGACAATATCGGCATCCGGCAGTTCGTTATCTGCTGGAGGCGCCGGCGGGAACACTGGAGCGCGGCGAAGCACCGGAAGCAGGGGCGGCGCGCGAGTTGGAAGAAGAGTTGGGATACGTGGCGGCTCGGCTGGAAAAGCTAACGGAGTTTTTTGTTTCGCCTGGATTTTGTGAGGAGAAGATGTGGGTATACCTGGCGACGGAGATGACGAAGACCGAACAGCGACTCGAGAACGACGAGATCGTCGAGGTGGTCCGACTTCCCTTCTCGCAAGCGCTAAACATGATTACGACTGGGGAGATAGACGACGCGAAGACGATCATCGGCGTGATGCTGGCAGCGCCGCGGGTGGGTCCGCCGATGTTGGAAGCTGACTACCCGGCCGTCTGAAACTAGTCTATCCGCAGATTTCGCAGATGCTGCAGATCTAGAGCAACTTCAAATGAACTCCAATTTTGTTCGAGGATGTCTTTGAGTTGGGGTGTCAGCGTAATCTGCGGCGCAGGCTTTGGTGCACTTCAATCTTTCAGTTTGACCACTCCAGAACAAGTCCATAAACTCAATTCCACCGTGACCAACCACAAAGAAGCGACCACATTTACGTCTGCTGACGACGCAGATGCAATCTACGCCAGGGAGCCCCATTTCGAAACGCCCAACCGTCCAATCGATCCCGACAACCCTTCGTGGCGAGTTGGCAGCGCGTTCTTCGTTTGGTTCGTGAGCCTCTTGTTGGTGGTGTTCGTACCTTTAATCTTCCTGCTTCCATACGCTTCTTACCGCGGCATCAGTCCCGGCTCGCCCGACTACATGCCGGCATTGACGCAGTTTGCAATGAGCGACAAGACGGCAGTGCTACTGCAGGTGATCGCTTTGTTGCCGATTCACTTTTTGACCGTGCTCCTCGTTTGGGTGGTGGTCACGCGCTTTGGCAAAGACTCTTTTTGGCAAGCCCTGGGATGGGGTTGGTCGCCTCGTTTCCGTTTGTGGTCCTGCATCGGCTTAGGTGTTCTGCTGTTTATCGTGGCCAGCGTGATCGCCAAGTGGCTGGGCGCGGAAACACCCACTCAACTCGAACAGGTTGTGAATAGTTCCTACGCAGCACGTATCGCCATCTCATTCCTGGCTGTGGGCACGGCGCCTTTTGTGGAAGAATTTGTTTACCGTGGGGTTCTTTATTCAGCCGTGCGCCGAGGAGTCGCCAGGCTTGGCGCCTGGGCTTTGTCACTCTTTTCACTTCAGATCGAACCAAGGTCGAAAGAGCGGATTGGAGTGGTGGGAGCCGTTGTTTTGGTCCTGGCGCTCTTCACCTTGATCCACGTGCCGCAATACTGGCCCAACATGGGCGTCATCGCGGCGGTAGGGATTCTGAGTCTGGTGCTCACGGTAGTCCGCGCGTATACCGGCAAGCTGCTGCCTTGTATTGCGATTCACCTTGTCTTCAATGGAATTCAGGCGGTGATTCTGCTGGTCGAGCCTTACGCGCAACGGTTCCTGCCGCCGGCGACAACCCCGCCTGATCCGGCAGTGGTCATCGTCCACTTACTCGGTTTCATAAACTGACAAAATGGATCACGAAGTTGTCGTAGTTGGCGGCGGTATCGGCGGACTGACTGTCGCTGCGCTGCTGGCCGCACGGGGGGTCGACGTCTGCCTGCTGGAACGACAGTCATGCGTGGGCGGCTGCGCGTCGAGCTTTGAAAAGTTTGACTACAGTTTTGAGCAGGGCTACGGGCTCTACAGTGCCTGGCAGCCCGGTGAGATTCACGATCAGGTTTTTTCCGAACTTCCGGTTGCTTCTCCGGAAACACATCTGTTACAGCCGAGCTACGTTGTCCGTCTTCCCGATCACTCCGAGGTAGCCTTATCAACCAACATCGAGAAACTGGCAGAAGACCTTCGCACGGTCTTCCCTGAATGCGCCGGCGAAGCGATCGCGTTCTACCGAAATCTCTTTCTGGTCGGTGGCGCACTTCGGCGAGCGCTTACGCGAACGCCAAATTTCCTGACTAAGTCGAAGTCGAAACAAGCCTACGCCTTGCTTCGAGAAGGACGAGTGGGCGCGGAGATTCTGAGTTCCATGCGACAGGCCACCGCAGAGAAGCTCGGTGCAGTTTCGACGCGATTTCGCAGTTTTGTCGACGCGCAACTCCAGGCTCTGGCCCAGGCAACCAGCGGCGAAGTTGGCTACCTTCAGGCAGCACTCACGCTAACGGCGCCGCTCAATGGTTTGTTTGCCATCCGCGGCGGCGCCGCAGCGTTGGCGGAGCGTCTTGCCGAATCGGTTAAAGCTAGCGGTGGCAAAGTCAGG
>JANMVC010000647.1:0-2656 GCA_031392315.1 Pyrinomonadaceae bacterium
TTTTCGGTGATGCTGGGAAGCGGCTCAGGCAGCCCGCGCGGTTGCGAACCGCGAAGCTCGGTTGGTTGCGGAGGAGTTTGGGGCGGGCCACTGCTCCGCTTTGTTTTCCCGCTAATCACTCGTGATAGCTGGAGGCAGAGAAAGAGTTCGACAAAGCCTACCAGGAGAAACGTCATGAACATGAACATGCCGATAAGATCGTCGCGAAGCTGCGCGCCGTTTTTCAGGGCGATCGCGCCGCCAAACAACACGCCCAGTCCGGCAATGCCGATAGTTGTAATCGCCGAGATCAAGTAAGCACCTACCGACTTAGAACTTTCGGCTTCCTTCAAACTGGCCCCGCAGCGATTGCAGAAACTGAGGCCGGGAGCCACGGGAGTCGCACAGGTTGAACAATACATAAGAGCCTTTCTGAGTGGTCGCACTGACGGTTCGCGAACTAATACAACATCCTGAAGTGGATCAAACGGCTCGTGCCAAAGCGATGTTCCGGATTAGTTGCACTGCCGGAAAGAAACGCGGCTCAACGGCCAGGAACATACGTCAGCCAAAAATAGATTGCCTGCCCCACGCCGATCATAAAACCGATAATGGCGCCAAAGATTTCGATCTTCTTCAGGTGTTGCTGGGCGACTGAAAGTACCAAGGCCTCCAGCTTTTCCAGTGGATACTCCGAAACTTTGTTCCTTACCATGCCGCCAACATCAAACTCCGCAATCGCAGTAGGCAGGCGTTCGCGCGCGGCCACCGTAATTCTTTCCACCAGGGCTTCGCTGGCGCGCTTCGCTGATTCTTCCGAAACGTGATCTCCCAGGCGTCCTATGGGCGCGATCATCAGACGCTCGATCTGCGAACTGAGGATCGCATTGATGGTGCGCGCCGTGTCGTCGCGGGAGAGCAGCGTCAGCAGGCCAGTTGAGAGAAACTGCTTAGCGCGGCTGACCAAATCCGGAGCGGCATGTTGCAGGGCCTCAGCCAACGGTTGCGGCCGGAGACGATCGAGCGCGCCGATTACATACCCGGAGACGGAGTTGGTGAGCTCTTCACTTTTTGCCAGTTCAAGAATGCGACTCGCCAGTTGTTCTTTGATCGAGTCAAACTTCCCGGAGTCGATCTGTCCGATCAACGCTTGCAGCGGTTGCGCGAGTACTTTGTCTATGGTGGCGTTAAGAAACGCCTCGGCTTCCTGCTCAAATGCCGGGCCGCGCAGGTACTCTTCGATACGCCGCGGCAACGTCTTGTTTACCAGCTCGTCCACTTCGCGATGAATGCGCTCGCGCGAGATGAAGATCTTTTTGATCAGCGAGAGCTGTTCGTAGTAGTCGTCAACCTCACGCTTGATGAGCGCGCCAATCTGTTTTTGCGTGCCCTCGCTGGTGGCGATGTCAGCGAGGTGATGAACAATCGGAGGCACCTGGCTGTCAATGCGCTCTTTAATGAAGGCGACTGTTTCAGGAGTAAACGTGTCAGCCAGAGTTGCATTGCTGCGCGCCAGATCGTCCAAACGTCCCGAGACAAACTCGCGCACCTTCTGTTCAAAGCCCGGCGCGGTTACCAGCGCACCAATGCGATCCTCAGCGAAGCTGCGAATACGAACTAGCGCATCGTCGTTGAGAGTCTCTTCCACCCGGCGCGAGAGAAGTTCGTCTATTTGCCGGTCAACGAATGAGCGGACCGCGTTGGCGGTCGCTTCGCTTTTCAAGATCGCCGCGATGTGTTCGGCGAGTCGATATTGCAACCCCGAGATGGTGTCGAGCACTTGTGCGCGTGCCGGTGCGGGAAGCGCGTCAAGAAATGAAGGGTAAACTGTGGACAGCAGCTCTTTTGAATACGACTCGACGAAGTCTTCTACTTTGCGTTTGAAGAAACTTGTTTCGAATAGCGCATCAAAAACAGTCTCCTGCGATACCAACTCGTTTCCGACTGCGTTGCCAATCGATTGCGCCAGCTTCTCGCGATGCCGCGGGATCATGCCTTGCGGCCAAACCGTCAGACCAAAAAGTTTTACGGGATTGTAAGGATGAAAGAGCATCCAAATAGCCATCCACGCAGCGCCGAAGCCGTGAATGGTCGCAATCACGATGATTGCGATGGCGATCAGGAGTTTGAAAGTGAAGGGATCCAAAGCAAGTGAATCGTAAATAGTAAATCGTTAATAGTAAAACGCCGATCCACGAAAACACACGAAATCACACCAATCAGACTTGGTGGTGGTTAGTGCCGATTCGTGGATCGTTAGCTTAGCTTTCGGGGACGAGGACGCGTGAGGTGGTAGTCACCCTACCGGATAGCCCGCTTTAATCCAGGCTCCGGTTCCGCCGGTTACGTTCAGGAGACTTTTGAAACCGCGTTGCTCGAGAAGGCTAGCCGCCGCGCTGGCGCGATAGCCGCCGGCGCAAATTACAGCGGTGGGTTTCGCTGGATCGAGCGGAAGATTTGTCTGTTCGAGTTTTGAGAGTTCGGCGGAGACTGCGTGTGGCACATGCCCGCTTTCGAATTCGGCGTCGCGCCGCACGTCAAGAATTTGTAGTTCGTTTTCCTTCGCAATCAAACTGTGCAAATCTTCCGCGGTGATCTGGGGCACGTAAGCCAAGTCAAACCCCGCCGCGCGCCAGCCTTCGATTCCTCCGCGCAGATATCCTTTCGCGCTTTCCAG
>JANMVC010000675.1:0-2372 GCA_031392315.1 Pyrinomonadaceae bacterium
CGGTGCGGCAGGCGCGCGAGCGGGTCGACTCCTTACGCACGGAGAGCGGCAATGCGGCCAGCGCCCTGAGCGCGGTGAGGTCCAAACTGGCTGACGCCACCGCCGCTTATCAAAGCCAGCGAGAGAAACTCCCGGTCCAACTCTTCGAGCATGCGGTCGTTAAGTATTACAGCCAGCAAGTAAAGAATTGGATTACAGCCAACTTCCCAGATGTCGGGATAGTCCATGAAGCGAAGGCGGTAAACACACAAATGCTCGGCCGCTTCGCGAAAGTCATGGGTCACGTGGTTGAGTTGGGTGCGGACACGCTGAAGGTCATCGAGCGGGTCCCTGGAGCGTTAGCGGATAGCGTCGAGGACCCGGCGGCCTTGCAAACTGCGCTTGACGACGTAGTAAATCGTTTCAACGTCAACTTGTTTAGCGACATGACCGGCATTCCCAAGCCGCTCGTCAAATACTTTCAGAAGAGAAAAATTCCATGAGCCGTCGCGCAGCCGTCGTGGTGGTGCTGATTGGCGGCCTGGCTACTGTCGGCGGGTTCATCATTTATCGCTCGCGCTCCACCACCGTTAAGCCGCCTGAGCAGATTTACACTCAACCCGTTTCCGTTGCTCCGGGTGGCCCAACTCCTTTGCCTGATTCGTTCGAATCGCCGGGCCTCGTCAGCCGGCGCGATGGCCCGCTGCGGATTTATGTAGCCGTCCCTCGTGAAGTCGCACTCAGCAAACGCGACGGCGAAGACACGAGCCAGCCGGAGCAAACGCTCCAGAGTGTGCCCATCGTCGTCGTTATCGAAAACGATAGTTATAAAAAATTGGACGCGGCGGCCGATCTGTCGGTGGGTGAGGAACTATTCACGCTGATCATCACCCGCGATGGGCCACAGGGTGTGGAGGTCTTCAGTCACCGTGAACCGCGTGCCGAAGTGAGCGCCTGGCAACCGGCCGAGCGGAAGACGTTCACCGTGTCATGGCCGTCTGCGAGTCTTAGCCCCGGCGAATATTTGGTTTCGGTGCGACCTGCTTTTGGCACAAAAGAGACGGTGCGGATACGGACCACCATCAGGTAACGTAATATCGTTCGTCCGCTTTGGCAGACTGATGCTAAGCTCCTCACTCAAGCAACTCCAGATTCCCCTGTCATGAGCACCACTAACATTCACTTCCGAGCCTGCAATCTCTGCGAAGCGATCTGTGGCATCGAGATCAAGGTTCAGCCCGACCAACATCTCGACATTCGCGGTGACCAGGACGATCCCTTTAGCCGCGGTTACATTTGCCCGAAGGCCGTCGCCCTGCAAGACCTTCACTACGATCCAGACCGTCTGAAGCATCCCGTGCGCCGCACTGCCAACGGCTGGGAACGTATCGGCTGGGACGAAGCTTTTGACGAGGTCGCGCGAAAGCTGAAAGGCGTTCATGCCGCCCACGGCCGAAACTCGATTGCCACTTACCTCGGCAATCCTACTGTTCATAACTATGGCGCTCTCTTGTTCGCGCCCGGCTTTATCCGCAGCCTGCATACGCGAAATAGATTTTCCGCAACTTCAGTGGACCAACTGGCCCATCACCTCGCCGGTTACCTGATGTTCGGTCACCAACTCCTCCTCCCCATTCCGGACATCGACCGCACAAGCTACTTCCTGATCCTGGGCGCAAACCCGGCTGTCTCAAACGGCAGCTTGATGACTGCGCCCGGCGCTGGCCGAAGGTTGCAGGAGATTCGCCGGCGCGGCGGCAAAGTCGTACTCATCGATCCGCGTTTCAACGAAACAGCTCGCCTGGTCGATCGCCACTTGTTTATTCGCCCGGGCACAGACGTGCTGTTGTTGCTGGCGTTGCTCCAGGTTGTTTTCGACGAAGGGCTAACCCGCCTCGGCCCGCTCGCCGCATTTACCGAAGGCGTGGAAACGGTTCGCGCGCTGGTGGCCGAATTTCCGCCGGAGAAAGTCGCGGCAATCACCGGCATAGCGGCAGATCAGATCCGGCTGCTGGCGCGGGAGTTTGCTGCGGCGGAATCGGCTGTCTGCTACGGCCGGATTGGTGTCAGCACGCAGGAGTTTGGCGGCGTCTGCCAATGGTTAATCAATGTGCTGAATACTGTAACGGGGAATTTGGATCGCCCGGGTGGGGCAATGTTTACGCTCCCGGCTTTTGATCCCATCAGTGCGCCCGAGTCGCTGGCGCCGCGCGGCAGTTTTGGTCGTTGGCACAGCCGCGTGCGCAAGCTGCCTGAGTTTGCCGGAGAGCTGCCGGTCGTCGCGCTGGCTGAAGAAATTCTGACTGAGGGCCCGGGCCAGATTAAGGCGCTGGTAACTGCTGCGGGAAACCCGGTGCTGTCGACGCCAAACGGACGCGAGCTCGATCGCGCGC
>JANMVC010000695.1:0-2257 GCA_031392315.1 Pyrinomonadaceae bacterium
TTCTGCTCTCTCAACTCTACGCGTTTCACCACCAACCGTCCCACCACGACCAACAATAGGCTGGACCATGCAACGCTGGCGCCCGTGGTTTCCGGCGTTTGAAAAGCAATGAACCCGTCAGGTTCGATCACCATTGCTCTGACTTTAACGGGCGGCGTTTCTTCCACTCCAAGGTCGGCATCCGAGATGATCACCGTGTCGATTCTCAATTTAGTAAGACGTCGTTGCACCAAGGCGGCTTCGTCCCTGGTTGCAGCGCGCGCCAACGGCAGTGGCAGATTGAAGGAAATAATTCGCGTCAGGTCGTCAGTGGTTAGTCTCAACAGGTCGGCGGCCTCGGTTAGTTCAATGTCGTTCAGCCTGGCAAGCGGTTCGGCGGCTTGCTGGTTATGAGGAAGGTTTGCGGACGGGGGCAGGATGATGTTGTTATATCCCTGCTCCCATTTTTCGAGCGGCCGCAACGCGGGCTTCTGCAGGTTGGCGAGACTCTCATTGAAAGGCAGCGCGGCGCCGCAGTAGAGACAGTTAACTCGAGTCGGACCATTCGCTCGCAAGCATTCTTCGCAGCGAATCATCTGATCAGGAGCAAATGGCTTGGGCTCGGAAATCAGTGGACCATCAAGCCCCGGCAATGACAACAAGATATTTTCGTTGTCGTCTTTGTTATCGTCGTTCAATAATGCCTCCCTGGAGGCGGGATTATACATGCGATGGGCTTCCGGGCGCGGAAGCAATTTGCCGACAGGAGGTGTCAACTAATGGCCACAACAAAGAATAACCAAACACTTCTCCTGTTCATGTTAGCAGTCGCCGTGGCGCTGATGGTGGTTAGTTGCGCGCCTGTCCAGCCAACCAGTCCTACTGGCCCTCGCGGAAACGAGCCGGTTTATCCGGTGCTGCTCGCCGAAGACAGCGCGCGACGAGAAACCGCGCAAGCGGCCTTTGCCAGACTCAGGCAGTCGGTGACCACCGTTCGGAATGGCGCGGCCAACGAATCAATCGCACTTGATCTCAGTCCGATCACCGCAACCATCCAGAGTCTGCCCGCCGTTGCGGGCGGTGGCGTATATCTCCCGAAGGTTGGAGTGGCGGCGGAGATGAACGAAGAAGAAACCAGGGAGTCGTTGCGGCGATTCCTAAGAGACTGGCGCGAAGTTATCGGCGCGGATCCGGCCCGGCTTTCGCTCATCGATCATACCGTGCAACCGGATGGATCAAGCTTAGTAAACTACGAGCAGCGCCCCTTCAGATTTCCGCTTCGTGGCAACTACGGCAAGCTGCAAATTCGCTTTGCACCCGACCGCCGCGTTCTAAGTATCTTCAGCAGTTGCATCCCTGATGCCGACAAAGTGCGCAGCGCTTTGCGCGGACTCGGCGCCAGCGGCGCGCTGAGTGCCCGACTAACGGCCGAAGACGCGATGAAAAAACTTCGCGAGAACGACGCGTCGTCGTCTCCTTCAGCGAGTCCCGCCGTTCGGCTTCCTTCCGGCGCGCAAATGAAGCCCCATGAGCTTGTCACACATGTCCAGCCGTCGAAGACTCGTGCAGACGCGCTCGCCTTTCGCATTGCGTGGGAAATAGAGATCAGCAATGCGCCCATCAAACTAGCTTACATCGACGCCATCAGCGGCGAGCTAATCGCTGCTGAATAAATCTTGGCCCGCTAGTGCAACTCTCAAAACGGTTCGCCACCCGCTGGTTGATGGTGGAACGAACCGGAGTTGGGCTGGATTCTCTCTGCGTAACCCGGCGCTCTACTCTGCAAACCTCGCGTTCCTGCACCCTGCTTGACCAATCAGACACAAAAAAGCATCCTAGAAACATATCAACAAGCTGTCGGAGCAAGTATTTAAATGAACCATTTTGATCCTGCAAATAATGTCTCGTGGCAACTAGGACACCGCGGCCGCGTGGCAGTGTTTATCGATGGCAACAATCTCTTTCATGCCGCGCGCTTTCATAATATCGACATCGACTACAACAAACTGCTGCGCGTTCTGCTCGGAGATGGACGCCTTCTCCGTGCCTTTTTCTACACCGGAGTTGACGTTGGAGCAGAAAGGCAACAGGGCTTCCTGCTCTGGATGCGCCGCAACGGCTTTCGCGTAATTCAAAAAGAGTTGAAGACTTTTTACGACGGCACGCGGAAGGCAAACCTCGATGTCGAGATTGCCGTTGATATGTTGTCGCTGGCCGGGCGTTACGATACCGCCGTTCTGGTTTCAGGCGACGAAGATTTTGTTTATGCAGTAAACGC
>JANMVC010000701.1:0-2978 GCA_031392315.1 Pyrinomonadaceae bacterium
GACTATTCAATTCGAGACACGCGGCGCGGTGGCGGTGATCACGCTGAACCGTCCCGAATCTTTGAATGCACTGAACAGCGAAGTGGGTCACGAATTCCAAGCAGCCGTCAGGGAAGCTCGTGAAGGCGGCGCGCGAGCTGTAGTTATTACCGGGGCTGGTCGCGCATTTTGCGCCGGCGGTGATCTGCGCGAGATGCGCAAGATTGCGGAGCGCGACGGAAGAGTTGACGCGTTCTTTGACGAGCCGTTACGGCTGCTCAACGCTTGCATCTTGTTAATTCGCCAAACGCCTCTGCCATTTATTGCCGCTGTTAATGGCGCGGCTTCAGGAGGTGGCTGCAATTTCGCACTCGCGTGTGACCTCGTAATTGCCGGCGAGAGCGCGCGTTTCAATCAGGCGTTCATCAAGATTGGCCTTTCGCCCGATTGCGGAGGAACCTTCATTCTGCCACGTTTGGTTGGTTGGAAACGCGCCGCGGAGCTGATGATGACGGGCGAGGTGACGACCTCCGCGCAGGCGCTGGAAATGGGGATGATAAATGCCGTCGTTCCCGACGACCAGTTGATGGCCCAGGCGTTGGCGATGGCTGAGAAGCTAGCCGCAGCGCCGACCGCGGCGTTGGGACGAATCAAGGAACTACTGGAAGCCAGCGCGGTGAACAACTACGAAGCGCAGTTGGAACTGGAAAGAAAGGCACAACTTCAATCGGGTCAAACGAAGGATTTCAGGGAGGGCGTCGCAGCCTTTATCGAGAAGAGGCCACCGAAGTTTGTTGGTGGATGAATTCTTGAAAACGTTTTGGAGGTGCGAGCCGCTGGTTAAACTGGCGGCTCTTTTCGTAAGTAATGAGTGCAGGAGGACTCAGTACTGAGTGGTTCGGAAACCGTAACTCAGCACTCCGCACTCGGAACTCAGCACTGATCGCATGGAGCCACTAACATACGTCCAGCTTCTGCGCAGCAATCGATCGTTTCGGCGACTGTGGTGGGGGCAGGTTGTTTCCGAACTTGGCAACTGGTTCAACTTCATTGCCGGGTTGGGATTGGTGCGCCTGGTGTCGAATGGCGACGCCACGGCCACCACGATCATCGTGATTGCCCGCCTGGTGCCGTTCACAATGTTTGCGCCGATTGCCGGCGCGTTTGTCGACCGCTGGTCGCGGCGCACGGTGATGATAGTCAGCGACTTTGCTCGCGTCGCGGTCGCGTTTGGCTTTCTGCTGGTCCACACGAAAGACGATCTGTGGATCGCATATCTTTGCACGGCGCTGCTGGCTGTTTTCGGCGCCTTCTTTGAGGCTGCCAAGAACGCCACCGTCCCCAACATCACCGGCGAGCGGGATTTGCTGGCGGGCACCGCGCTGATGTGGTCGTCGCGGTTTCTTTTGATGTCCTTCGGCGCTGCGCTCGGCGGTTGGACTGCGGCAACGGTCGGTTATCGCGCGGCGTTCATTGTGAATGCCGTGTCGTTCTTTGGTTCGGCCTGGTCCGTGTGGCTAATTCCCGAACAGGAGACAAGGCAACCTGCCTCAGCGCCTGCGAGCCACGCCGTGGGCGGAACAACGCCGCGCAAGTTGAGCTACTGGTCAGACATGCGTCAGGGCTGGTCGTACATCATCAGCCACCGACCGGTGGCCGCCATCCTGGTGATCAACGTGTTGTGGGCCAGCGGCGGCGGCGCCATTAACCTGATTTCTGATCGGTTGGGCGGGTTTGTTTTTGCCGGTGAGCGCGGAATCAGCGGAGACTCCGCGGTCGCAGCCCTGTATGTTGCCGCCGGTTTGGGTCTGTTCATTGGCATGCTGATCGCGCGCCGCGTGGGTTACTACTTCGAAGTCGCCGGGCGAATTCCTGGTTTCATTGGTTGGAGTCTGCTGTTCCAGGGTGTGCTGTTCGCGCTCATCGGAGTGATGCCTAATCTCTGGCTGGCGTGCTTGATGCTTTTTCTGGGACGAATTCTGCTCGGAGCTGAATTTGCGGTGCAGGAAACATTACTGATGCGGCTGGTACCGGACAATCTTCGCGGTCGTGTTTCGACAACCGATCGGGCGCTCGAACTTCTGATCTGGAGTTTTTCGACGGCAATCGCCGGCTGGTCTTTGCGCGCCATTACGCCGCGAACACTGACAGTCGTTGCTGGTTTGTTGTCGGGGAGCGCTGGAATTGTGTGGCTGGTTTTGTTCGCTACCGGAAGGGTCAGGCTGCCGCGGAAATGGAGCGGCGGGCGAGGAGAACCCGAAAGCAATTGAAGCCTGTCAGCAGCAACGCTGCGACAGGCTCAATGCTTCGATCAAACATCGGGATCCGAGACTTTAGACTTCCTGTCTCGAATGGATCAGGCGGCGGATTCGGTCTGCGAACAGGACGTCGATTTTCCGCGGCTCGATCAGAGCAGTCACTTCACCAGAGCCCCAGATCGGATGGCTCATGGTTTGGCCGGTTCGGAAGGTCCGCGTTCTGTCATAGGGTTCGCTGTTTACTGACTTCGAGCGCCCCTTGGTGAGCTTGGCGCCATTTGAAAAGGAACTGCGGGTGTTGCACTTCGGACAGGTAACGCGCGAAATCAATCCTCGTTTCGTCACCGAGGCCACCACGTGTCCACGTTCTTCCTGGCAAGGAATGCAAAGTTTTTCGACGCGGTCGCCCACCGCATACGTTTGTCTTTCAGGCTTCGGCGCCTTAACAGCCTTTTCTTTCTTTTCCTTTTCCATAAACACCTTTCGAGAAATATCTGATTGTAATAGTGAACAGTTAAAAACTGCGCCGACCCGGGATTGCGTTAGGCAATGGCAAATGACTGAAGCCATTCAGCCATTTGCCACCGTCCAACTAATTCAAACTACCAGCGAGACTCGCGGTCGCGTCCGCCGCCACCACCGCCACCGCCACGATT
Organism: Pyrinomonadaceae bacterium; assembly: GCA_031392315.1. Taxonomy (GTDB): domain Bacteria; phylum Acidobacteriota; class Blastocatellia; order Pyrinomonadales; family Pyrinomonadaceae; genus PSRF01. Next base: position 2,894 of record JANMVC010000701.1, read on the forward strand.
ACCACCGTAGCCGCCACGCCCGCCCCCACGGTCTTCCCGCGGTCGGGCTTCGTTAACAGTCAAAGCACGGCCCGCAAATTCCTGT
>JANMVC010000068.1:0-4422 GCA_031392315.1 Pyrinomonadaceae bacterium
GTCTTTGATTAGTTGCGCTAAGGTATCGAAGAATGCTTGACAGGTTTCGCTCCGTCTAAAAACGGAGATTCTATTGAGAGAGTTTCCTGTAATGAAGTGTAAGGCGCCAGGAAGATTTTGGTTCGACCATTTGCGGGCCATGGAATAGGAAAGCAAATACAAAGAGCGGGGGCAAGCCCGCCTTCCCAACCCCGAGAATATGCGAGTTGCTTAATCTCTTTTATCGCTTCTTTCGGCGACCAGGCGGCGGTAAGCCTCATCCCGCGAGAGGCCCAGCGCTCTGGCAGCTTTCTTCAAGGCGGCACGGTGATCGAGTCCTTCACTTTCCAGCTTCGCGACCAGCTCGGCGATGCTCGACACCGCGGCTTCAGCTTCCGTTGCGCTCTCGATTACAACGCGGTCAATGATTAGCACCATCTCGCCGCGGGCGTGTTCTCGGGATGCGAAGCGTTCGCTAAGTTCGCTTAACCGCCCGCGGGCAATCTCTTCGTGCATCTTCGTCAGCTCCCGGGCGACGACAGCTTCGCGCTCACCGAGCATCTCCTGTGCGTCTCGAAGCGAAGCGGCGATGCGGTGCGGCGCCTCGTAAAAAACCAGAGTGGCGGGTAAGGCACGAAGCTCGGCCAGTCGGGTGCGCCGCGCGCCGGAACGCGCCGGCAGAAAACCGCCAAAGAAGAATTCATCAGTCGGCAGGCCCGAGGCGATCAGTGCCGCAATCAAGGCACTTGGGCCAGGCACGGGAACAACTGTCACACCATTTTCGATTGCGAGCCGGGCAAGCTGAAATCCAGGATCGCTAATCCCTGGCGTGCCGGCATCGGAAACAACGGCGATGTCCGCGCCAGTGGCAAGCAACTTCAACAATTCAGCGGCCCGTTCGCGCTCATTGTGTTCGTGATAGCTAATGGTTCTGGTGCTGATGCCGTAATGATTCAAGAGCTTGCGCGTGTGGCGCGTATCTTCGCAGGCAATGACGTTTACTTCGCGCAGCAATCTGACGGCGCGATGGGTGATGTCTTCGAGATTGCCGATTGGCGTTGCTACGAGGTAAAGGGTTCCGGCCATGAGCGCCATTCTGTCATCAAGTGCTGACATCCAAAAGTGGTACGGGCTATTCGCCCGTGGATAGCCCCAAGCTAGAAAACAAGAAAACTTCCGGCCAACGCTTTTCGCGCTCCTGCGCTCCCAGCGCAGACATGCAAAAGCCTCGAACCGGTTGTGACTCGGATCGAGGCTTTGCTTTGCGGCGATTAGGCCGGCGTTTCCCTGGGACTCTTAGTTAGGCCACGGAATGTTTCGCCACCAATCGTTGTTGTTTCGGTTCCGGTTCCGATCGTTGCGACCATTCGGGTAGTTACCGCCGTTGCTATTACCGCCGTAACCGACGCCATAGGCATTCGAAATGACCTGCAACTCCCGGCGAATCTGGGCCCAATCCGAGGCCAGCCGACGGTTGTTGAAGTGATGCCGCGCCACCTGCTCGGTGCGATTCGCCTCCTGCATAACTCGTTGCGCCTCATCCGCGCTTCGATTCATGTTGCGACCGTTGCCGAATTGAGATTTCAGGTTACTCACCGCGTTGCGGAAATCGCGAGCTTCCCGGTTCAAACGATCTTCATGGCGTGTGCCATCTTCATGACTTCGATCCAACTCGCGGTCGAGAGCTTTTTCAAAGTCTTTCGCCAGACGGTCGAGCCGGTGAATTGAATCGCGAAGGTATCTTTCATCGTAGCGGCCGTTGTTTCCGTTTCGATCACGGCGATAATCGTCATCGCGATTACGTCCGTAGTCCGGGTAACCATAACCGCCTTGCGCCGCGGCCAGGACCGGCAACGAGAGCGCCAGAATAGCAGCCGCGAAAATTGAAAACGTCAGTGTGCGTCGGTTCGTCATAATGTCCTCCTCGTAATCCTTCCTCAAGAGTTTCCCCGAGAGACTTTGTTGGTCTGCTCGATTCTTCCGCTTGGCCGTTTCTCTGGGGGGACACTTGTTGGGCCGAGCGTCTTGCCGAAACCGCATTGGCAAGCACTGTGCCCGAGACTGCAAGCTCATTGGAGCTGACGTAACGGGTGTTTAAAAAAGCGGTTTTTATTGCAGCTTGATTCCTGGGCTATCGCGGACAGCGCGAAAGGTGCAGGCCGTTGCGGAAATCGTGAGGAGTCAGAAGCGGATGACCTAAGCACGCTGATCACACTGACACGGACGCAGGAGATTGAAATTGTGGATCGTCAAGCAGGATCGAAATATGATTTCGCAGGTCGGCCTCATGGATCTCGGCATGCCCGCTGACATTGTTTTCCGTGGTCCAGCAGGGCGAGCCATCGGGGTTCAGCAGCAGCCGAAGTTTTTGGTTAACTGATTTGACCCCCAAGTGTCGAATGTTGGCCAGAGCCAGCCCTCCGCCGCGAATGAACCCGTCGCGCGGAATACGGGGCCAGCCGACTTCGACCGAAAGCACTCGCACGCCCTTTTTCAAGTTCAGGTTACTGCCGAGCATGGTGGCGGCGCCAACTTTGAAACGGTGTCCGTCTTCCGTCGAGGTCTGAATCCTCGCACCCGCTGCGTTGGCTTCGCCCGCGAGTTGCGCAAACGTTTCCAGCAACCAACCTTTGCCAATCTTTCTGATTAGATCGTTGGCGTTGCGTAGCGAAAGGTATTCTGTCAGGTCGGCGCGACCAGCGGCGCGGGCATGCTCTTCCGCAGCCGCGAGTGCCAGGGCCCATGCTTCGTCTAGTTCGCTCACTCAAGCCTCATGCGTTAAGTCGTGGTTCGCGGGCAAAAGCACGCGATGTTATCATGGACCGAAATCTTCTCCCCCGTTAGTTAAACTCGAAACAGCGCACGGCTGCGAGTTCACTATCCAATCAGACAGTAATTTTATGAGACTTGAACGAATGATAAAACGGGCTCCCCGGAGATTGTTATCACGCGCCAGTTGCTGCCTGGCGCTTCTTTTCTTTGTTAACCCAACGCAAATTGCCCAGACGAAAACGCAGCTGCCGACGCGCACCGCGCACGTGAACGACTTCACGGGTGTGGTCAATGCCGAGACCAGGCAGCAACTGGAAAACATACTGGCAAATGTGAAACTCAAAACCGGGATCGAATTTGACATTGCGGTAGTCGACTCCACGGGTGGCCAGGAGATTTCTGTTTTTTCAGGTCAGTTGGCCCTGGATTGGGGCGTGGGCTCACACAATAGTCCGAAGAAGAGTCTGTTGCTCGTGCTGGCTGTTGGCGAAAAGGCGTCGTTCACACGGTTCAGCAGATCGGTGCAGCGGCAACTGCCGGAAGGCGTGCTTGGCGAAATGGGCCAGCGAATGCGCGGGCACGTTGAAGCCGGGCAATTCAGCGAAGGGCTCGAAGCGGGCGTTAAAGTTTTCGTGAGCGCGATTGCGAATAAGCTTGGATTAAACGCTGACGATTTTGCGGCTGCCGCGCCCGCGGAATCCACTGCCAGTCAATCGACAGCCAGTCAAGCCACGCCTGGCGCCGCTGAACAGCCAACTCCGGAGCAGACGACACCAGCTTCGGCATCCGAAACTCCTGTGGCAGCAGCGACACCGACAGTTTCGACAGTTTCGACGGTTTCGACAGTTTCTCCATCGACTGATCCTGCCGCAGCCAGTCGCACTAGGCGCAGATCAACCACGCGTGACGCCGCCTCCTCTGCCAAATCGTCGGCCAGCTTTGTGGTGGATGATGCCGCTGAATCGGAGGAGGTTGAGCTGACGCTAACGCGGCCGCTCGAGGAGCGGGTCGCCAAGCTCAAAGCCTTTCTCGAACGGCGTCCGGAGTCGAAGTCGGCGAGCCGCGCCACGGAATTGCTGGTCAGCGCGCATGCGGGGCTGGGTGACGAGCGGCTGAAGAAAGGTGACAGCGCGGGCGGGATCGAACAATTGATGCTGGCCATCTCCGTCGCTCCAGTCAACGCATCGGAGCGTCTGTTCGCCGGGGTGATTTCGCAGATACCGCTGAATCTTTATCTGCGCGGCGAGCGGGCGGCGGCCAAAAATGCTGCGAATACTATTGAAACCAAATTCGGCGCGGACCCAAAACGGTTGCTGGCAATTTCAGGTTTCTATCTCAGTACGGAACAAGGCAGCGAAGCGGTGCGGATTGCCGAAGAGGTGATCAAGATCGCTCCTAACATGGCGGAGGCCCATCAGGCCCTGGGATTGGGATTGCACATTTCTCTTCGCCTTGAGGAAGCCTTTGCGGCATACAAGCGGGCGCTTGAGCTCGATCCGAACTCGAAAGGGGCCCGGCGCAGTTTAGCCGATCTGACTCGCGCTTTTGGCAAAGCGGAAGACGCTCTCGCGCTCTACAACCAACAGTTGGCGGCGGAACCAGCCGACAAGGCCGCGCGCGCCGGTCAGGTGCTGGCGCTTTTGGATCTTGGCCGCAAGGACGAAGCGAAAA
>JANMVC010000070.1:0-13143 GCA_031392315.1 Pyrinomonadaceae bacterium
GGTGGCGCTGCTTTCCGAGAACAGACCCGAGTGGTCGATCGTGGATCTCGCAATTCTGAGCCTCGGCGCAATTAATGTTCCGATCTATACGACGCAGGCTGTCGAGCAAGTACGCTACATTCTTACCGATTCGGGCGTCCGCGCACTCTTTGTTTCAAACGAAAAGCTTTTCAGGCACGCACGAAAAGCGCTCGAAGGCCTGGAGTTTCTGGAGAAAGTCATCTTCTTCGATGAAGATGCCGTTGATTCAACCGATCGCTCCACCACGCTTGAGGCGCTCGAACTGAGCGGGAGTGAACGCGCCCGGAATCATCCAGCGGCTTTTGATGCTTATTTGAAAGCTGTCAGGCTTACTGATCTGGCCACAATTATTTACACCTCGGGCACGACCGGTGAGCCCAAGGGCGTCATGCTGACGCATGCGAATTTTGTCTCGAATGTCCTGACTATTACAGCCGGCCTTCCGATCGGCCCCACCGATATCGCGCTTTCCGTTCTTCCTCTTTCGCACATCTTTGAGCGGACCGGTTTCTATATCTTTTGCTATAACGGCGTGTCCGTCTATTACACCGCATCGTTTGATCAGGTAGGCGAGAACCTCCGCGAAGTGAAGCCTACGGTGATGACTGCCGTGCCGAGACTGTTTGAGAAGGTGTATCACCGCATCGTCAAAAAAGGATTCTCCCAGAAAGGGTGGAAGCGCAAAATATTCGTGCAATCCCTGGAGGTGGGCCAGCGGTATGCTGAACTAAAAGACAAAGGAAAACTGATTGGGCCCAAGCTTCGGCTACAACAAAGAGTTGCGGATCGGCTGGTTTTTTCAAAGTGGCGCGAAGGCGTGGGAGGCCGCCTGAGATACTTCGTCTCTGGAGGCGCGCCGCTTTCCCCGGCCCTTTCGTATGCTTTCCTGGCCGCAGGCATTCCGATTCTCCAGGGCTACGGCGCCACCGAAACCTGCATCGTCACTGCAAATCGTCCTGAGAATAATCAGGTCGGGTCAGTGGGCCTGCCTTTCGAGGGAATTGAGATTGCCATCGCCGAGGATGGCGAGATCCTGCTCCGCGGACCAAACGTAATGAGAGGCTACTACGGACATCCTGAAGAGACGGCCTCGGTTTTAAAGGATGAATGGTTCGCCACTGGCGATGTCGGCCATCTCGACAAAAAAGGTCGACTCTACATCACTGATCGTAAGAAAGACCTATTCAAACTCTCGAATGGAAAGTATATCGCGCCTCAGCAGATTGAAAGTCTTTTGAAGCAGAGCGAGTTTGTAAGTCAGGTTGTGGTGGTGGGTGTCGGCCGCAAGCAGCCCGCCGCTTTGGTGGTTCCAGAGTGGGAAGCCGTCAGGTTAGCGCTGACTGAAGCTGGGGAAGAATTTCCCCGCGACCGAGCCAGCCTCGCAAAGTTTCCGCCGGCCATCAAGCTGGTTCAAAGCGACGTGGCGAAACTTACGAAGGAGCTGCTTGACTACGAACGCGTTCGCCGAGTGGCCCTGTTGCCGGATGAATTCACGATCGATAAGGGCGAGATGACGCCTACTCTTAAGGTAAAGCGGCGCGTGATCGATCAGAAGTTTGGCGGCGTGATCGACGATCTCTATTCTTGATTTGTGATTTTGACGACTGGCAGACGTTTTCCGGACTGGATTCCACAGCAGGCTAATTCGAAAACTCACACATCGATAAAACTGAGGCCTTTGGCGCCATCGGACTTTTCTCCCATAACCTTCACCGATTTGCCCTGCCCTAAGATTGACTCGGCTAACACTCTTAGATTAATCGGAAGGTCCGGAGTGCGACACTCACCCTTCAAGGGCGACGTGTACCAGGCCAACAGCGAAAGCTCGCAATGGCAAAAGTCACAGCCTCCGAGATGATGCTTTACGAGGAAGTTGATTTCGGGAGCCAGAACCTGAAGACGGAAGGAGAGCAGAAGAGTTGACGACGGACAGGACAGTTTTTTGCTAAACGATTTCGCGGTTGATGCTTTCATCTATTTGCCCCCTGGCTTCGCAGTCAACCAGGCTTTTCGATTAGATTCTCTGAGTACAGTCCTGCCGGGAGAATTGAGAAACAGCAAAGGGGCAATAATTTGCTCGTTATCCTCAACTTAGAACCAGCGTCGCATCCTACTTCTTCATCAACTTAATAGAGCCAATTGTTTGCCTGTTCCATAACTTTCTTCCACATGGACTGCCTTTTGTAGTCTGGAATCAATAACTTGCCGGAAATGTAAAAACATGTTGCTCATTCTGGGGAATGTTGCTAAGATGCCTGCGTCAAGTCAGAGAGCTCCTGCTCTTTGACGCTCGTTCCAGGGCAGCCCACCTGTTTCCACAGGATAGACCGGGCAACTCCAGTTGACTAAATCAGCGTTGGGCCATTGACAAATCAATGGCGCATCAAGCCCCCTTCATCCGAAGCCCACAACCCGTTCGCCTTACCCAAGTGTCTCGCTTTCATTGAGCTATAAGGATTTACCTAAACACGCTTCGCGCGAAGGCGGCAACATCGCCTGCGGAAGCTCCCGCCGAAACAGCGTTTTATCCAAACTGCCTACCACAAATAATTCCCGTGAAATCCCTAAACCAAGTCACAAACGAAGCTGAACCAAGAACCGTAGGTGAAGGACTTCAACCGGCCCGCGCAAAACGCACTGCAGAGCGAATTGCAAAGAGTGGCAAGTGGACTGAAAGCCTTCGGAGTTCCGATGTCAATCGGCTATGGTCCGAATTGCACCGCATCGTTTCCCATCATCCTTTGGTGAGGGCGTCGCGGAGCGCTGGTCTTTTGGTTGAAGAAGGTGGAGGCAGCGCTCACACCGACCTCACCCAGGAGCTTTTCGTTCAACTCTTAAGCAAGAACCGGTTCGAGCATTATCTCGACACCGAGATGACTGACTACGAAATCGAATGCGAGATCGGCCAGATCGAACTCACCAATCTACTCACCGCCGAACTCAGAAAGCGTCATCCCGAGAGCTACCGCCTGGCGCGTCGGATATCGACACTAATCCAGTCAAGCTCAAACTTCCGGCGCTTTGATACGAGCGGCAGCGGCGACGAACCACATCGGCGGCTGGCAGATCGTATGTATGGGCTGAGCGAATGGGCAGATGGAAAACGCCGGCGCGACTCACACGATGTCGAACAGCGCGTACACATCATTCCCGTACGTCCCCGCGATACACGCATGGTTGGCTGTACCGGCGATTCCCAGGTTGTGATCAGCAATCCTGATCTCGAAGACTTGATTGTTTCCGTTCTGGACGCAGTCGACTCACCTGCCGATGTTAGAACATTGCGCAGTCTCGTCATGTCGCGGTTGCCGGTTATGGACATCTACCTCGTGCCGCTTGACGGCGACGACAATGATGGCGACGGCAATCATTTTGAACCTGTTGATCGGCAGGAGAATCCCGAGCAAGGCTTGATGAGGCGTGAATCTGAAAACGAAGCAGCAGGATTTGTCGACCACTTTCTCAGCAGCCTGCAGGAGACGGTGCGCGGAAAGCTCAAGCAATACAACCGAATTCTCGGCGTGTTGTGGCACTGTTATCTGAGCCAGGAGCAGTCGACGCAACTTGAAGTGGCCGCGGTTTTGGGAGTTTCCGACTCACTCGTGTCGGACTATCGACGTCGCATCGAGCAGGAACTACGTGCCCTCACTTTCTCAGAAGTGGAGGAGGCGCGGAGGTTTGAAGGCGCCTTGCGCGAGCGAGTTCGCGAGCTCGTCGTGGTCGGCGAGCAAAACGAGGTCGCGGTTTAGATTCCGGTGGGCTTTATTCCAAAAGCCTTTTTCTAAACTGAATTCGAGGCTGCGGCGCGTTTAGCGCAGTGGCTTCTTTTGCTATTTGAGGCTGAAACGTCTGACGTAAACGTTCGCAAAAAGCGTTTAGATACACACTCGTCAAACAGTCGCCTCAGCTTGCCTTTAAGGTCGGATCGCAAGAGACAAACGTGAAACGAAGAACGGAACAACCAGACATTGAAGCTGTGGGACCTGGAAGTCTTGCTGCGCGTTTCTCAGTCCGGGCTGATTTCGAAACTGTGCGACCCTCGCGACATCAAAGAGCGACTGATACCAACGAGCGCCCAGCAACTCAAAGATCGGCGCCCCAAACCGCTCCAGCCGCGTCGTTGCCTCCAAGCGGCTCGAAAGCATTAGCTGCCGGTTCGACAACCATGGCGTCGGAGTCTGCTGTCTTCGCAGGTGCCGACGTCGAGAAATGGCGGCTGAAGCGCGGGCACGGCCTTTCTTATGCGGGGCTCGTTCTTTTCACCATTGTTCTCTATGCGCGGCCGGCAGAGTTATACCCTTCGCCGTTGACCGCGTCGTTAGCCCTCATCATCGCCCTGGTTACCATCGCCTTTTTCATCCCCACGCAGCTCTCTTTGGAAGGTAGTCTTACTGCGCGGCCACTTGAAGTAAATCTTGTTTTGCTCTTTTGCCTCACCGCCTTGCTTTCAATTCCACTGGCCATTAATCCACCCATTGCCTGGCAGGAATTTAACGGCACCTTCATCCGGTGCATTGTGATGTTCGTAGTGATCGTGAATGTCGTGCGAACTGAGGCGCGACTAAAGGGACTGCTGCTGATCGCGCTCGCGGCGGGCCTTTGGTTAAGCGTCGAAGCAATCAACGACTATCGCCTCGGATTGATGACCGTTGAGGGCTACCGCGTCGGTGGCAGGGGTGGGGGCATCTTCGGTAACTCGAATGATATGGCGCTATTTCTGGTCACTTTTGTTCCGATCACGATCGCGCTATTGCTCAGCTCGCGCAGTCGGGTGCGCAAGTTTCTTTTTGGCGGCTGCGCCGTTCTGATGGTCGCCGGCATAGTGCTTACTTACTCGCGCTCAGGCTTCATTGGCTTACTCGTGGCGTTAACTTTCTTCGCGTGGAAAGCCGGTCGGCGCCACCGGCTGGCACTCATGGCCGTCGGTTTCGTGATCGTCGCGTTGTTCATGGCGGTGGTTCCGAGCTATGCATTGCGACTTGCCTCAATTCTCGTCCCCAGTTTGGACCCGGTGGGCTCGTCCGAAGCGCGAAGCGGAGAACTCTTCCGCTCGTTGTACATAGCTCTTCGCCACCCGATCCTCGGCATCGGAATGGGTAACTACGCGGCCGAAATGTCGCACCGAGCACTGGTCACCCACAACTCTTACACCCAAGTTGCGGCTGAGATGGGTATGGCGGCCCTGGCCTGCTACATGATGTTTATCGTTACTCCACTCAGGAAACTCGGACAGATTGCCCGCGAAACCTTCGACGTGAAAGCTAATTCACATTTCTATTATCTGGCGGTTGGGTTGCAGGCATCCCTGCTTGGTTACCTGGTTTGCAGTTTTTTCGCTTCGGTCGCGTACCTTTGGTACATCTATTACCTGGTTGGCTATGCGGTTTGCTTGCGCCGAATTTATGAATCGGAGACTGGAAAGGCTGTAATGGTCGAAAAGAAGCCAAAGCGGAGCCGTGTGAAGGTTGCGTCAGTGACCGATGTTAATCGTGGTGTTGCAACTACATGAGTATGAAGATGGGCGCAGAACTCGTTCTATGGTTAAGTGCAGCGGCGCTACTTTACACCTACGCCGGTTATCCGCTTCTGTTGCTGATCGTGAGCCGGCTGAGGCCACGCGAAGTTAAACGCAGCGCTTTTGAGCCCATGGTCAGCGTGATCGTAACGGCTTATAACGAAGAGCGCGGTCTGGCCGCCAAACTTGAAAACACTTTGGCGCTGGATTACCCGCGTGAGCTCCTGGAAATTATCGTTGCGTCCGACTGTTCAAGTGACCGTACGGATGAAATCGCGCGCGGATTCGCCGAGCGCGGCGTGCGCTTGCTGCGCCAGCCGCAGCGACTGGGAAAGACTGCCGCGCAGAATATGGCGGTCGCGGAAGCGCGCGGCGAGATTATTTTGTTCTCCGACGCCACGAGTCTCTACCAGCGAGATGTGCTCCGGGCGATGATGCCAAGCTTCGCGGATCCTACGGTGGGTTGTGTTGCCGGTCGACTGATTTATGTTGACCCCTCAGACTCAAAAGTCGGGCGCGGTGCGCAGTCTTATTGGAGTTATGAAACGTTTCTGAAGGAGCACGAGAGTCGCATCTTCTCGTTGATCGGCGCGTCGGGATGTCTCTACGCCGTGCGGCGATCGGCTTACGTGGCGCTCTATCCGGAGGCGTGCAGCGACTTTATCATCGCCACGAAAATGGTTGAGCAAAACCTGCGTGCGGTTTACGAGCCGGCAGCGGTTTGCACGGAAGAGACCAATCGGCAAACTGGCAAAGAACTGACGATGCGCGTGCGGGTGATAGCGCAAACTTTTACCGACCTCTGGCGTCATCGCGCGATGATGAATCCGTTTCGCAGCGGTTTTTACGCCGTGCAGCTTCTATCGCACAAAGTCATGCGCTACGCGGTGCCATTCTTTCTGATCGCAATCCTGGTAACATCCGGAATCCTCGCGCCGTATTCGATGCTTTATTTCATCCTCGTTCTGGGTCAGCTGGGGTGTTATCTAACCGCACTGGTCTCGTGGGTTCTTGAGCGCGCGGGCGTGCACAATCGGATGCTGGCGCTGCCGCTATACTTCGTTTTGTCCAACCTCGCGGCCCTAATTGCTTTCTACCAATTTCTCCGTGGCGAGCGATACGCGCATTGGGAAACGAATCGCGAAAGTGAACCGACGCGCAGCGCAACCCCAACAATCGCAACGCATGAAGTTCGTTAGCCAACAGTTCGTTTGAGGAAAACACCTAATGTGTGGCATCGCCGGATTCGTTAGCAGAGATGAGCATCGCGACCGGGGCGAAGCGCGCTCCGTGCTGGATCGAATGTGTCGCGTGATTGCTCACCGTGGCCCCGACGATCAGGGGATGTTGGTGAATGATCGAATTGCGCTCGGCATGCGGCGACTGTCAATTATCGACCTGGCGGGTGGACATCAGCCAATATCCGGCTGCGGCGCCGCGGTTACGATTGTCTTCAACGGAGAGATTTACAACTATCGCGATTTGCAGCGCGAGCTCGAGTTGCGTGGCCATAGGTTCCAAACTCATTCGGACACTGAAACAATCGTCCATGCTTACGAAGAGTATGGCGCTGGTTGTGTCGAACATCTGCGGGGCATGTTTGCGTTCGCCATCTGGGATTCGCGCGCTCGCGAGCTTTTCGTTGCGCGCGATCGCGTGGGCAAGAAGCCGCTCTATTACACAATCACAGCGGGCGGCACACTGATCTTTGGCTCCGAGTTGAAGTCCCTGCGCGAACATCCTGAGTTTCGCGGCGATATCAGCATCGAAGCGCTCGACGCCTATCTAACCTTCGGCTATGTTCCAGATCCGCTCACGATCTTTCGCGACGTGCAGAAGCTGCCGCCGGGGACTAGCCTGACCTGGAAAGACGGTCGCGCTCATGTCGAGCAATACTGGGATTTTCCTTATGAACACGAACAGGAGAATCCAGCCCGAAGCGAAGACGAATGCCTCGAAGAATTGCGCGCGTTGCTTGACGAGGCCGTGCGTATTCGTCTGGAGTCAGAAGTTCCGCTCGGCGCATTTCTTTCCGGTGGAGTTGACTCGAGTACGGTCGTTGGCTTGATGGCCCGGCACGCCACCCAGCCGGTCAAGACTTTCTCGATCGGGTTTCATGAAGACAGCTACAACGAATTGAAGTATGCGCGCATCGCCGCGCAAAGATTCGGCACAGACCATCACGAGTTCATCGTCACACCAGACATTTGCGAGATCGTTGACGAGCTGGTCTGGCATTTTGACGAACCGTTTGCTGATTCATCGGCGATTCCGACTTACATGGTTTCAAAGCTCGCTCGCCAGCATGTCACGGTCGCCCTGTCCGGCGACGGCGGCGACGAACTCTTTGGCGGGTACACGCGTTACGCGCTCGATCGGAAGCGCAGCGGTTTTGCCAGCCTGCCGCGTCTTGTTCGCCAGGGCGTGATGCAACCGCTCGGTCGCAGTCTTCCGCATGGTGCCTGGGGACGGAATTATCTGCACAACGTCTCGCTCGATCCGCTCGATCGTTATATCGAAGACATCTCTGTCTTCACGCGTCTGAACAGGCCGGCGCTTTACACCGCCGACTTTCGGCTACAGTTGGGTAAGAGCGAAGCGGCGAATCGCTTTCGGGATTATGCAGCGCACTCGCGCGCCGAGGATCCATTGGATCCCCTGTTGTATCTCGACAGCAAGACATACCTGCCGGGTGACATCCTGACCAAAGTCGATCGCATGAGCATGGCCGTATCGCTGGAGGCGCGCGTGCCTTTGCTGGATCACAAGCTAATCGAGTTTGTCTGCACGCGCATTCCCGCCAGCATGAAAATGAAAGGTCTGGAGACCAAACACATCTTGAAGCGTGCCATGCGCGATCTGGTGCCCACGGAAATTCTGGAGCGGCCGAAGCAGGGTTTTGGTATTCCCATTGACCGCTGGATCAACGAACAACTGCGCGAACGCGTCCGCGGCACGCTGACCGAACCGCGCACGATGCAGCGTGGTTATGTCGAGCCGCGCTACGTCAAAGTGCTGCTTGACGAACACGAGCGTGGGCGCCGCGACCACGCGACTGAGTTGTGGACACTCTTCATGTTGGAGTTATGGCACCGCAAATTTGTGGACACGACCGACAGCAACGCCACCGATCACTTAAATGAAAGTCTGGCTCCGATGGTAGCGTAAGTGAAACCAAGCGATCTGCACATGCCCAATGTTTTACACATGATAGACAGTTTTGAGCAGGGTGGCTCCGAGCGCCTGGCCCTTCAGCTCGTGCGCCAGTTGCACGAGAGCGGACGCTGTCGCGTGCGACTCGCGTGTTTGCAGAACAAAGGATCTCTGCGTGGCGAAGCAGACCGGCTCAAACTTGGAGAGATTCCCGAGTATCCGCTCACGAGCTTCTATGATCGGAATTTCGTTACTCAGTTACGCCGGCTTGCACGCTTCTTGAAAGAGAACGAGATCGACGTGATTCACACTCACGATTTTTATACAAACATTTTCGGGATGACGGCCGCGGCGATGGCCCGCGTGCCCGCGCGGGTTGCATACAAGGGCGAGACGGATGGGTTTCGCACCTCGGGACAGAAGCGTCTGGAGCGCGGTGCGTTTCGCCTGGCCCACCGGGTAGTTGCCAATGCCGACGCAGTGCGAAGGCAGTTGATTCGCGAAGGCGTGGCCGCCGAAAAAGTTGTGACCCATTACAACGGGCTGGACCTCGAACGTGTGAAGCCGCAGCGCAGCGCAACCCGCCAGGAAATTCTCGCGATGCTGGGGCTGCCGGAGCGTCGCCTCGTAACCATCGTCGCGAACCTTCAGCATCCAGTGAAAGATCACCCGACGTTTTTGCGTGCCGCCGCGCGAGTGCGGGCGACAATTCCTGACGTAGCTTTTGTCATCGCTGGAGAAGGGAAGTTGATGGCGAGCCTGCGCGAGTTAACCGCTCGGCTAGGATTGGAGCGCGACGTTCTCTTCATCGGCAGATGCGAAAAAGTTGCTGACCTGCTTTCCGTTTCCGACGTGTGCGCACTGAGTTCAACCGCCGAAGGCTTTTCAAATGCGATTCTTGAGTACATGGCCGCGGCCCGCCCCGTCGTCGTCACGGACGTGGGAGGCGCTCGCGAGGCTGTGGTCGAAGGCCAAACTGGTTACATCGTGGCCGCAGGCGACGACCAGCAGATGGCCGAGCGAATGATCGAGTTGCTGATCGACCCAAAGCGGGCGCGCGCGATGGGCGAGCGAGGGCGATCAGCCGTCGAAGAGAAGTTTTCGTGCAAGCAGCATCTCGCCAACACACTTGAGCTGTATTCCAGGTTGTGGCGCAAGGAACCCAACGCCAGGGATGCAGAATGTTCGGCAAAGGCCGGAGAGGAAAGCGCTCTGCGATCCTCTGGTGATCCCTCGGCCCCATCCGCGGTTTAGAAACTCATCTTTGCTTATTGTCACCAGACACGTGAACAGCCCAACCATTATTCACAAGTTAACCTTCGCTATCATTCTCATGGTGGCGTGGCTGTTGACGACTTGGATCGGGGCTCGCGCGTTGATCGTCAATGCAGACCTGACGCGTGCCGACGCGCTCGTTGTGATGGCGGGTTCGGCAACTTATCTCGAGCGCACGCATCACGCCGCGCAACTATTCAAAGAAGGGCGCGCGCCAAGAATCGTCCTGACCAACGACAATATCAGGAGCGGGTGGTTGGTAGAAGAACAGCGCAACCCACTGTTTGTCGAACTTGCTGCCAGGGAACTTAAGCGACAAGGTATTCCTGCCGAGAGTATCGAGATCGTACCCGGCATCGTCTCGAGCACTTATGACGAGGCCTGCCAGCTTCGCGACTACACACGCGAGCGCGGCTGGCGATCGCTTCTGATTGTCACCTCCGCTTATCAATCGCGCCGTGTGATGTGGACGGTGCGGCGCGTCTTTCAGGGCAGCGACTTAGTGGTGGGAATGAACGCAGTGTCCCCTGGTGGACAGTCGCCGCTTCCAGCGACGTGGTGGTGCCACGCGATCGGCTGGAAATTGGTTCCGACGGAGTATGTGAAAATACTTTATTACAGAGTGAGGTACTAAATGAGTTCAAACGCTATCGAAATCGCTCAGGGAGAAAGGTTCGAGTTTGGCAAAAACTGGAGCCGCTTTCTCGAAGTGCTGGATGACTCACGCCTCGCGTCGGCGCAGGCATCGCTCAGCGAAATGCTTGAAGTTGATAATCTCGAGGACAAGAGTTTTCTCGATATCGGTTCCGGCAGCGGTCTATTCAGTTTGGCGGCACGACAACTCGGCGCGCGCGTTCATTCTTTTGATTACGATCCACGTTCGGTTGCTTGCACCAGGGAACTCAGACGCCGTTACTTTAATAACGACGGTGAGTGGAAAATTGAAGAGGGTTCAGCGTTGGATGTTGATTACGTCAAATCGCTGGGCACTTTCGATGTGGTTTACTCGTGGGGTGTGCTGCATCACACGGGACAGATGTGGCGAGCGCTTGAGAATGCGCAACTGCCGGTCAAGCCCGGCGGCAAGTTGTTCATCGCCATCTACAACGATCTCGGTAGCCGCAGCCGCCGCTGGCGATGGATCAAGAAAACATACAACGAGCTGCCCCGGTTCCTTAAGATTCCGTTTGCGCTCGCGGTCATGGCGCCCGAAGAATTGAAGGCGATGCTCCGTTCTTTGGTGCTGCTAAAGCCAGCGGAGTATTTGCAACGGTGGACGCGCTACGACACGAACCGCGGCATGAGTCGCTGGCGCGACATCATCGATTGGGTGGGCGGGTATCCATACGAGGTAGCAAGACCCGAAGAGATTTTCGATTTCTATCGCGCGCAGGGATTTCGACTGACAAAACTGCAATGCGGCGGAGTAGGACTTGGCTGCAACCAGTTTGTGTTTGTTAAGGAAACGACTAACTTCTGAAGGTTTTGGAATTGCGTCAATTACAAGAAACACAGAGATTGAGCCCTGTGATCCTTTGCGCCGTAGTCTTACTGGCGTCGGTGCAGACCGGCAACACTTCAAGCGCCCAACCGGCTGCGAAAACAGCCATGCGCGATCGAGGAATCAGGACCGACCGGCGCGTCTATTCGAAACCACCACTGCCGCGGTTGCCACGGGCGGGAGGGAAGGTTGTCGATCCGGTTTTCGGCACAGAGATCCTGCGCGTTACCGACGAAGCCGATGGACCGGCCCCGGGGCTGGGGACCTACTATTCGCACTGGCCGACTTTTAATGCCAACAACACACGTCTTCTGATTCGTAAGGGCCATACCGGAGACGCGATCCTGAAGACGTTTGACCCGGTGAATTACGCGATTGGTGCAGGCCGGGAGATATTGCCGTATCACCACCCGCAGGGCTTTGGTTTGAGTTGGGAGAGTTCGATCTGGTCTCAAACCAACCCCGAAGTGCTCTACACTTTCGCTAACGATCTGAAAGGCGGCATGCGTCTTTACGCGTATAACGTCGCGCGAAAAGAATTCAGGCTGCTAAAAGACTTTAGTTTCCTGTCACGCGGCCGGCCTGATTATCTCCACCAGATGAACAAGTCTGCCGATGACGACGTGTTTTCGTGGAGTCGCATGCGCAATGGTCACAGTGGCCCAATCGCTTATCTCGTCTGGCGCAGGTCTACTGATAAAGTTCTGTTCGACACTCCCAACACGATGGACTTGAACGAAGTACACGTTGATAAGAGCGGACACTGGCTCAACATTCCGCTTAACAAGCCTCTGCCTGACGGCAGTGCGATGCAGTTTCTGAATCTGATGACGGGTGCGCTCACCGGAATTGTGCGAGGCGCGCCGGATTATCCGCCAGGCCACGGCGACCTCGGCACCAACTGCATTGTCGGTTTTGACGCTTGGTCTGACGGCCTCAACTGGCGCCGACTGAGCGCGCCGCACGCCGTGCGTCACGTTTTCTTCTTTCGGACGGCGATCGGAAGAAACGGGGGCGCGGCCGACTGGACCCACGGCTTCCATGGAACGAAGCTGGCTGATAACGAAGACTGGATTACGATTGCGACATTTCACGATCCGTCCGCGACACAGACTGGGACGGGAATTTATGACGACGAGATTCTGCAAGTGTCGCTTGATGGCAGCGAACGAATTCGTCGCCTGGCCCACACGCGCTCTGCCATCGACAATAAGTCAGAAACTACCGGTTATTGGGCGATGCCGAAACCGACTATAAGCCGCGATGGTCGTTTCATCGCTTTCACTTCGAATTGGGAGAAGTCGGGTCGCTACGATCTCTTTATCGTCAAGATTGAGCCCGCGCCATATTTGAGCAAGGTTGGCCCCGCTACTCCTCCACCTGTTCAGCGACAGCGCAGAGCAGAATCACCCTAAACAGCCCTTGCCTAAACGTGCTCCGGCGTGACCTGACATGGCCCAGGTCTTTGAGGCAAAAGACATCACCCCTGAGACATCACAGTTATCCTAGGCTGTTTGGTTACCGCTAACTGCGCGATAGATTTCAGCAAGAGATCGCACGTAGGCCTCGGGCGAGAAACGCGATGAGACAAGGGCGCTGGCATTCTCCGCCAGTTGATCCGCGAGGTGTTCATCTTTGAGCAGGCGAGCGATCGCGTCGACCATCGCTTGCGCGTCGC
>JANMVC010000133.1:0-15658 GCA_031392315.1 Pyrinomonadaceae bacterium
CTGAGCCACCGCCGGGCGCGGCGATTATCGAAGGGCTAATGCCGGCCACTGCGCCCGCGGGCAATCCCGACGTTGAAAGCGCAACAGATGAATTGAAGTTTCCGGAAAGCGTGGACGTAATAATTGAAGTGCCCGCGCTACCCTGGCTGACCGTCAGCGAAGTTGGCGCGGCCGACATTTGGAAGAACGGACCGAAAACAATATCGATAACCGGGTGCAACTCGATGCCGTTGGGCGCCAGTCCCTCCTGTCCTTCCAAATAATCAAAAAATCCCACGCCGGTAATTTGCACCGGGACATTTAGCGTTTGAAAGTTTTCACCCGGTGAAAACTTTGCTTCAAACTGCGCGCGGGCGTTGGCGATGCCGGCCGCAAACGGGCTACCTGGGCCAACACAATTTGGCGCGGGAATTTCGGCAATCATCGTGCGGCCCGCTGCATCGGTCAGCACCATGTGATAGTCCGAATCGTAGGCCATCATCACCTTCGTCAAGGTTGCATTCAGAACCCAGACGGTGGTTTCAGTTGGCTGTACGCGATTCTCATCCGGAATCGGACTTGGCGCGGCCAGCGCCGTTAGGTTGGCAATTGTAGTAGAAGTGGTGGAGGTGAGATTTACCAGGCCCGCGTCGATGTCCGTTCCTGTTTTCACCGCCCAGCGCTCCACGCCACACTGGGCCATTGCCTTGAATGGGCAGAATAGTGTCAGCGCAGCGCCCAGCGACGCCAGCAATACGAAACGTCTCACTACATTTCCTTGCGAATCCTGGAAGATAGGCCAGTCCTTGTAAGTGCCGCAGCGGATGCCTGGCCCCTCATCCGATCAAGACAGAGACCAGATAGGTAGAAAACGCTTAAAGCGCCGCGGCTACCAGAAACTCAGGTAGGCAGTGCGAAAACTTCAGGGTCGGAGCGGAAATTGGAAGATTTGTTTAGGCGGCGGGCCGCCACATCCTCTTGCTGCGTTCAAACGTGAGCACGCTTTGCGTTGATTCAAACTCTTCATCCAGCTTTTTCACGAGATCATCCAGGCTCTCCGGCGAATCCTGTTCTGATCGTTGTTCCATTTGTCTGCAAAGTTTCGCTATGCCGCAGGCGCCCACACTCAAACTGCTTCCCTTGAGGGCATGGATGTTTTTTCGCATTGACGTCTCGTTGTTTTCCAGCGCCGCGGCTTTGATTGTGCTGATCTCCCGGCGGGCATTTTCGAGATAGAGGTCAATCAGTTCGACTACCAGTTTCGAATCCTCGCCGTCACCGTCGATTGCGAGGCTGTGAAGAACTTCGAGATCGACAGGTTGATTCGCAGCGCCCTTCCCAGTCTCAACCTGATCCGACCTAGCCGATGATTCCCTGAAGAGGGCGGCGTCTGCTGCTGAAACCCGATTGCGTATTGGCAAAGGATCCACTTCGCTGAGCGACTTTGTGCCGAGCATCATCCCTAAAATCTGTTGCAAGCGGGCTTGGGTGAACGGCTTTGCCAGCGAGAAGGTGGCCCCGGCCGCAAGCCCCAGGGAAAACTTCTGGATGTCGCTCTCGGCGGTAATGATCAACACCGGAATGCGTTTCAGCCGCTTTTCGGTCCGCATATGACGAATCAAATCCGGGCCATCGAGATAGGGCATCGACATATCAAACACGGCGCCCTTGAAGTCTGCGTCCGTCTGCAACAGCCGAAAAGCCTCGCGGCCGTCGCCCATTGCCACAACTTCGTAGCCATCGCGTTTCAGAATTGAGGACAGCCAATGTCTGACTACTGGGTCATCGTCAGCAACAAGCACGCGCGAGGGAGTCTTCCGATTGGGTTCATTCATCATCATGGTGATTCCTTGGGGTCAAGTCTTAGGGCGGTGGGAACGCGGCAGGAGTCTCAGAGACTCCCGATGTCACAAGGAAACGAATCAAACAACGTGCCAGCTTAGGTCTTGGGCGGTCGTGACTCGGGAGGTAGCGAACTGGGAGCCAATTTCTGACGCAGTTTCACTTGCGGCACGCGGGGTGCCCTGTATCGACTGAATCTCGTCACGGTAGCCAGCGTGATGAGTAACGCCACAATCTCGTTGCTGTGGAGTCCAGAATGCCTCGGCAGCTTTCCCCAGCTTTCTAAGTTCCGCGTCCGTCGGTAGTGAATCTCAACGCGCCGGTTCTGCGGCTCGCCGTACGGCCAAACGTCCAATCATTTTCATGCCAAAATACCCCCAAGACTTGCGCTCCGCCATTATGAAAAACAAAGAACCACTCAGACAGTTCAATGTTCGTAACCTCTGGCTTGGCGCGCTGGCGGCCGGCGCACTTGGCCTGGTCGTTGGAATCCTGGTCTTGCTCGGGTGGCTGCTGGATGTGCAGATCCTTAAAAGCATTCTCCCAGGTAAGGCGACGATGAAGCCGAATACAGCGGTCTGTTTCGCGCTCTCAGGTATCGCGTTGTTGCTTTTGGCACTGACGAGCTGGCAAAAGGAAGTAGCTGAACGTCCGCGCCGGTGGATCACGCTCGGCAGCTCGGTCCTGGTGACCATCGTTGGCGCCGCCACATTCATTGAGTATGCCTTTCATCTCGACCTGAAAATTGATTCGCTGCTCTTTCGCGACGCAGTCCTGGCGTCGAGTGCGGCCGGAGGCCGCATGGCCGGCGCTACGGCGTTGGCTTTTGTGTTTTTTGGACTCGGACTGACTCTCCGCGATGCGCGACACAAAATTGGATGTCAGTTGTCGGAAGGTTTTCTGCTCGCGACCACGTTGGTGGGAATGCTGGCGTCGATTGGTTACGCCTACGAGGTGGAGTCGCTCTACAACTTCCGGGCCTACAACTCGATGGCCCTGCATACCGCGCTCTTGTTCTTCATTTTGGGAATCGGGACGCTTTTATCTCGTCCAAAAAAAGGACTGCTGGCCGTTATTACCAGTGACGATAGCGGCGGAGTGATGTCGCGGCGTCTCTTGCCAGTGGCTCTCTTACTACCCTTCGTGGTGGGCTGGTTGAGACTCAAGGGCGAGCAAGCCGGACTCTATGGAAACGGTTTCGGGCTTGCCTTGTTCGCCACCGTCAACATCACGACTTTCGCCATCCTCGTTTGGTTGAGTGCCCGCGCTCTCAATCGGAATGACCTCAAGCGTCGTGGCGCCGGCGAACAGCTACGCGAGAGTGAAGAGCGATTTCGTCAGTTGGCCGACGCGATGCCTCAGATCGTTTGGACCTCAAGACCTGATGGCTGGCTCGACTATTACAACCAGCGCTGGTTTGACTACACCGGCATGAATCTGGAGCAAACGCAGGGCTGGGGTTGGGGACCGGTGTTGCACCCTGACGATTTGCAACATTGCATCGACGTCTGGAGCGAATCTGTTCGCACCGGCGATCCCTACGAAATCAAGTATCGATTCAAGCGAGCCGCGGATGGCGAATATCGGTGGCATCTCGGCCGAGCTTCCGCGATCCGCGACGAGCAGGGACAACTCGTCAAATGGTTTGGCACCGGCACTGACATTGACGACCAGCAACGCGCCGAAGACGCGCTGGCACTGTCGCGCAATGAACTTGAGACGCGCGTCAAAGAACGCACAGCTGAATTGATTACGTTGAACCTGGGTTTACAAGAACAAATTGCGGAACGCCGGCGCGCGGAACAGGCGCTGAGCGATGTAAGTACGCTGATGCGCACCATCCTCGACAGCGCCAATTACACTATCATTTCTACCGATGTCGACGGCACGATTCGCACTTTTAACAAGGCGGCCGAGCGAATGCTGGGATACTCAGCCGAGGAAATGATTGGCCATCATTCTCCGGCGATCATTCACGACCCGCTGGAAATAATAGAGCGGGCACGCACCTTGAGCGCAGAGTTAGGGACCACTATCGAACCTGGCTTCGAGGTCTTCGTCGCCAAAGCCCGGGCCGGCGTCCCTGACGAAAACGAGTGGTCATACATTCGCAAGGACGGCAGTCGCTTTCCCGTCCGGCTTTCGGTTACGGCCCTCCACGACGACGATGGGTGCGTCACAGGATTCGTGGGCATTAGCAACGACATTACGGAACGCCGACGGCATGAGGAGGCGTTGCGCGAAAGTGAAGAGCGCTATCGCGAACTGTTCGACGGCGCGACCGACTTGATCTATTGCGTCGGCCTGGATGGTTCGTTCAACTACGTAAACGCATCGTGGCTTAAGACACTTGAGTACACCGAGAAGGATCTATCCACCTTAAACGTCTTCGATGTAATCCACCCGGAAGAGCGCGAACATTGCCAGAAAGTGTTTGCCGGCATTGTAGCGGGTGAGATTCCCGACAAGATAGCGACCAGATTCATCTCCAGCAAAGGCAAGACCATTGCAGTCGAGGGAAGTGTGAGCGTGAGCTGCACGCCGGATCGTCCCTGGGCAACCCGTGCGATGTTCCGCGATATCACCGAGCGGACACGGGCGGATGCGGAACGCCAAATTATTTCCGAAGTAGTTCATGGAATCGTGAGCACGTCTAATCTGGATGAGTTGTTGAGTCTGACCCACAAGTCGATAGGTAAAATTCTCAACGCGGAGAACTGCTTCGTTACGCTCTATGACGCGAACACCAGGTTGATGCATTTTGAATTCTGGGCCGACAAGTTTGATCCGATCCCGGAACCACGTCCAATCGGCGGCGGCTTTAGCGGCCATGTGGTGCGAACAGGGCAATCGATGCTGCTGACTGCAGCGAACATGAAGCGCATGGAAGACCAGGGCGAGGTTGAAGCAAGCGGTACTGATTGTGCTTCATGGCTGGGCGTGCCATTGCGCACGCCCTCCGGTGTCATCGGCGTCCTGGTCGTGCAGCATTATGAAGAGACCAGCGCCTACACCGAACGCGACCTTGAATTCCTTTCGTCCGTTGGCGACCAGATCGCTTTGGCAATCGAACGCAAGCGAGGCGAGCGGGAGCTGGAATTAGCTCGCGATGCAGCGCTCGAATCGTCGCGTTTGAAGTCGGAGTTTCTCGCCAACATGAGCCATGAGATTCGCACGCCGATGAACGGTGTGATTGGCATGACTGGTCTGCTGCTCGATTCCGAACTAGATGCTGACCAACGCGATTGTGCTGAGACAATTCGTTCGAGTGGCGAGGCGTTGCTTACCATTATCAATGACATTCTTGATTTCTCGAAGATCGAGGCCGGCAAGCTGCAATTCGACGTAGTGGATTTCGATTTGCGCAATGCGGTCGAAGGAACGGTTGAACTACTGGCCGAACGCGCCCGCGAGAAGAATTTGGAGTTTGCCTCATTTGTTCACAGCGACGTACCCACGGCTCTGCGTGGCGATCCGGGCAGGCTCCGTCAAGTGCTCACGAATCTCACCGGCAACGCTTTGAAGTTTACGGAAAGCGGCGAAGTCGTCGTGTCGGCAGAAAAGGAATTCGAAGCCAAAACCGCGATCACAATTCGCTTCTCGGTCAAAGACTCGGGAATTGGCATCAGCGAAGCAACGCAGAAGAAATTGTTCCAGGCCTTCACGCAGGCGGATGGTTCTACCACGCGCAAATACGGCGGCACTGGTTTGGGATTGTCGATCTCGAAACAGCTTGTCGAATTGATGGGCGGGGAAATTGGCGTTGATAGCGTGCCCGGAGAAGGTTCCACCTTCTGGTTTACAGCCAGCTTCGACAAGCAGCCCGTGAAGATTGTGCCGACGCTTCCTGATGTCGCAAGCCTTGAAAACCTGCGGGTTCTGGTAGTTGATGACAGTGCCACGAATCGAAAAATTCTGTGTCATCAACTCAGTTCCTGGGGCATCATTTATGAACAAGCAACATCGGGAATGCGCGCCCTCGAGCTACTTAGAACGGCCGCTGCTCGGGGCGTAGTGTACGATCTCGCCATCCTCGATTTGCTCATGCCCGACATTGATGGTTTTACCGTGGCGGAGGCGATCAAAGGAAACTCGGAGATTGCGCCGCTGCGACTTGTCCTTTTGACCTCCGCGGGAGAACGAGGCGATGGCGTGCGCGCACGAAAAGCAGGTATCTCCGCTTACCTCAGCAAACCTCTGCGCCAATCACAGTTGTTCGATTGCCTGATTTCGGTCATGAGCACGACCGACGAGACGGCATCGCCGACGCATGTTGCTTCGACTCTGGTCACGAAACACACTCTGCATGAGACGAAGAAAATATCACCGCGCCTGATTCTCCTTGCTGAAGACAATGTGGTGAACCAGAAGGTGGCCATCCGCCAGTTGCAAAAGTTGGGATATCGCTGCGACGCAGTAGGGAATGGCCGGGAGGCGATTGAGGCGCTGGGTCGAATCCCTTACGACATCGTCCTGATGGATTGCCAGATGCCGGAAATGGATGGCTATGAAGCGGCGCAGGAAATTCGCCGTCTTGAAGCAGGGACGCGACGCGTGACCATCGTAGCGATGACGGCGAATGCCCTGGAAGGCGATCGCGAAAGATGCCTGGCATCGGGAATGGACGACTACATTTCGAAACCGGTGAGAGTTGAAGAACTGAAGCGAGTGCTCGATGCCCTCGTATTTCCAAGCGCCACCACCACCTTGCCTAACAGCTTCCTCCCGGAAAGCGCCCTGCCTGAGTTGCCGGCAATAACCTAACCCACCTTTTCAAAACCTGTAGCCTCCCAAACCCGCCGAGAGGCTTGCAAACCGAGATGAGAACCACTGCTATGAAGTCAGCCAGACCAAACGTAAACGAGCGAACAGTGACTGCCAAGTGGCACGTTCCTTATGTGCTCCTCATTCTTTTCAACGTCACCGGCGTTTCCGCGGGACTCTTTGTTACTCATAGCGTGACTGAAAACCACAAGGCGTCGGTAGCCGTGAATCAGACCTGGACTGAGCGCCGCAACGGGTTTAGCAAGCTGCGGCATTTGGCCGGTGAAATGGACGAGCCGGGAAACAACGTCTTCGAGTCGCGTGATGTCGAGGGCGAGTCGCAAAAGCTGGATAAGTCAGCAGCGGCCTTCCAAAAACAGTTGGCGGTGCTTTCCGAGGATTTGCAGCACAACGTCAGCGAACCAGAACGAATTAAGCTCGAAGCCGATCTCGACCGAATTGATCGCAAGGCGCAAGCGCTAGTTAGCGAAGCCAAGCTGGTTTTTGCCGAGTTCCAAAAAGGAAATGTAGATGCAGCAACCCGCCACATGGCGGCGATGGATAAAAGGTTTTCCGAAACCAATGCAGAGTTTAGCAACGCCATAGAAAATATCGGCGCCATTCAAAGAAGCCTTTTTGCCGTACAGCTAAGTTCCGCCATTTCACTGCGAAGGTTTGAGTATGGCCTGGCCGTTTTCATTCTGCTGATCGTTCTAGCCGCCACCGTTTACGGTTTCAGAATGCGGGGCCAAATGAAGGCTAAAGAGACGGAACGAGAGCAGTTCATTGACCAACTAAAGCTGGCGGAAGCGCAAGCTCGCACACTTCTTGAGCAGGCGCAGGAGAGCGAAAACCAGTATCGCGATCTCTTTGACAATTCCAGCGATCTTATTCAGAGCGTTGCACCAGACGGGCGCTATCTATTCGTCAACCCGGCCTGGCATCGTGTGTTGGGATATACCGACGCGGAGGTTGCCACGATGAATCTCTTCGACGTCATGCATCCCGATCATCGCGATGAATTTGTTAGCACGCGCGCCCGAATGTTTGCCGGGGAAAAGCTGTCTGATATCCAGTTGACGTTTGTTGCGAAGGATGGCCGCACGGTGCATGTGGAAGGCAATTCCTACTGCCAATTCAAAGACGGCAGACCAATCGCTACCCGCGGATTCTTCCGCGACGTTACGGAGAGCCGCCAACTAACGGAACATCTGGAGTTGCAAAGCGCCGCGTTGGAATCGGCGGCAAACGGCATTGCCATTACGGCGCGCAATGGAGACATCCAGTGGGTCAATCCCGCGTTTACGCGCTTAACCGGTTATGAGGCAAACGAGGTAATCGGATTGAACCCGCGAGTGCTTAACTCCGGCCATCACTCTGCGGAGTTTTATCACGAGATGTGGGCCACCATCGCCGGCGGGCGTGTGTGGCACGGCGAACTCTTTAATCGCCGCAAAGACGGCAGCATTTATCCAGAGGAGATGACAATCACACCGGTACGCGACCGAGGCGGCCGAATCAAGTCGTACGTCGCCATCAAGCAGGACATCACACAGCGCAAACAACTCGAAGTCGAGCGGGAACAAGCACGGGATGCCGCAATGGAATCGGCGCGTTTGAAATCAGAGTTTCTGGCAAACATGAGTCACGAAATACGCACTCCGATGAATGGCGTGATTGGGATGACCGGCCTCCTGCTCGATACCGAGCTGGACAATGAACAGCGCGATTTTGCCGAGACCATTCGCTCGAGTGGCGATGCGCTGTTGACGATCATCAACGACATTCTCGACTTCTCGAAAATTGAAGCCGGCAAGTTGCAATTCGACTTGGTCGATTTCGATTTGCGTAACGCGGTTGAGGGCACGGTCGAACTGCTGGCCGAGCGCGCGCGCGAGAAGAACGTCGAGTTTGTCTCCTTTGTCCACAGCGATGTGCCTACGGCATTGTGCGGTGATCCCGGCCGGCTGCGGCAGGTCTTAACCAACCTCACCGGCAACGCACTCAAGTTTACCGAAACCGGTGAAGTTGTGGTGTCGGCGGAAAAGGAATTCGAAGACGAAAGTTCGGTGATGATTCGCTTTTCGATCCGCGACACCGGCATCGGCATTAGTGAAGAAATCCAAAAGCGGCTGTTCCAGGCTTTCACTCAGGCGGATGGTTCGACCACGCGGAAGTATGGTGGCACGGGGTTAGGACTTTCGATCTCGAAGCAACTGGTTGAGCTGATGGGTGGACTGATTGGGGTGGACAGTGCGCCGGGCAAAGGATCGACTTTCTGGTTCACGGCTACATTCGCCAAGCAAACGTCGGGAGCGGCTGAGCCTTCGCCGCAAATCGAAAACCTGGAAAATTTGCGCGTCCTGATCGTGGACGATAACGCCACCAATCGAAAAATACTTTCGCATCAACTGAGTTCGTGGGGAATGGTCCATGACCAGGCGGAATCCGGGGCGCAGGCACTCGATCTGATGAAGTCTGCCGCTGCCCGAGACGCCGCCTACGATCTGGCCGTGCTGGATTTCCTGATGCCCGGCATGGATGGAATCACGATGGCTAGAGCCATCAAGAGTGATCCAGCGATTTCTCGCACGCAGTTGGTTCTGCTGACCTCAGCCGGTGGGCGCGGCGACGATGCTTCTCGTGACGCTGGTATCGCGGCATATCTTTGCAAACCCGTCCGTCAGTCACACCTGTTCGATTGCCTGATTGCCGTAATGAGCAAGTCAGCGAATAGGGAATCGTCTACATCACAAACACTAGTTACAGAACAGAACTTGAAAGAGGTAAATAAGATGTCCCACAAACTTATCCTGCTGTCTGAAGACAACGTGGTGAACCAGAAGGTTGCCGTGCGTCAGTTGGCCAAGCTGGGCTATCGCGCAGATGCGGTGGCCAACGGACGCGAAGCGATCGAGGCAGTCAACCGCATTCCCTACGATCTCGTCTTGATGGATTGTCAGATGCCGGAGATGGATGGTTATGAAGCTACCGGCGTGATACGTCACCGCGAAGGCACTGCGAAACATACTCCAATCGTAGCCATGACGGCCCACGCCCTGCAGGGCGATCGAGAGAAATGCATCGCGGCTGGTATGGACGATTACCTTACCAAGCCGGTGAAGATGGAAGAGTTGAGCCGGATACTTGATATGTATCTTGTCGAAGTTGAAGTCGAAGACGAAATTGAACCCGAAGCGGATCAACCTGTCGCAGCTTTTGATGGTCCCCCGCCGGTTGACATCGTGCGCATGCACGACGCGATGGGCGATCTACCGGAGGAGTTTTCAGAAATCCTGGATCTATATCTCGACGGTATGTCGAAGAACCTGGGCCGACTGGACGCAGCTTTGACGATTGGCAACTGCGAAGAGGTGGAACTGGTGGCCCACAACGGCGCCGGCACCAGCGCCAACTGCGGCATGACCGCCGTGGTCGACGCCTTGCGCGAACTCGAAAGAGCAGGCCGTGAAGGTAAATTAGACCAGGCCCCGCGCGCTCTGGTTGAAGCGAAACACGAGTTTGCGCGGGTGCAAACATTTCTGGCGGCGCATGTGAAATCGTTTGACGCGCAGAAGGAGCAGATGTCATGACGAATATTGTGGTAGTTGAAGATCAGCCGGTGATGGCGAGCATTTATCGCGCCAAGTTCCTGGCTGAAGGGTTCCACGTCGAAGTCGCAACGGATGGCGAGCAGGCTTTGGCGCTAATCCAGCGTACGAAACCAAGTTTGGTTTTGCTGGATATGATGTTGCCAAAGATCAAGGGCATGGACGTGCTCAAGACATTGCGCGCCAATGAATCGTTTAAGTCGATGCCGATCGTGGTGTTTTCAAACGCGTCTCAGCCGGGGATGGTTGAAGAGGCATGGGACGCAGGCGCCACCCTGGTCATGTCCAAGATGAATACCAGCCCAAAGCACATGGTCGAAACGGTGTTGGGTGCATTGGCGAAAAGCAATGCTGTGCAAAGCAGCGTCGAGGAGTTTACTGCGGTTGCACCGTCGGCGGACGGGGCAAGGTTAGCCGATGGCAATAGCCAGAGGATACTGTTGGTCGAAAATAATATCGAGACTCGCGCTATGGTTTCGCACCTGCTGACCACGACTGGCTACACCGTTGTTGCCGCGGAAGGTCAGCAGCATGCTGCGCTACTGAGTGAAATCTCCGATTTCGATCTCGTGCTGGCGAATGCTGGACTTTGCCAGGCGGGCCCGCAGGTGTTTTGCGAACAGGTGCGCAGAAAGCAGTCAAACGTGCCCGTCGTTATGTATGCGATGAACGCAGTTGCGGAAGAAACTAACGAACCGCAGCGCCACGGCATTTCCAGATTCCTGACCACTCCCCAGCAGTTACTCGACGTGGCAGAAATCTCCGCCAGCCTGCTCGGCGTAAAGCAAGCAGCCAGCCTGAGCTGAAGACATAGATTCACGTTTATCCTGGGAGCGCAGGCATCCTGCCTGCAATGAGCGCGAAGCGCGAACACCGCCTTCGTTAGACTGTCCCACCGAGGCTGCGTCTCAAGCGCGTCGTCACACTCATCGGCTAACCGATCCAGTAAACGACGTTGGCATGTCGGCGACTGTGTAAGCAACGACGGCCATCGCCGCGACGCAAAGCGCGAGATCCTGTGGGTCAATCTTGTCGAGCGTGTCTGACGCTGTGTGGTGGATATCGAAGTAGCGAGAGCTGTCCACGTCGAGACTGGCGCCAATGACGCCCTCACGCATGATTGGTCCGATGTCAGCGCCGCCGCCGTTTGCGGCCACGCGATCCGCACGAATTCCTGACAAGAGTTTCAGTATTTCCTGAAGGTTGGCGCGGGCTTGTGGTGGTGCGGTCGCGGCGAGACCAAAACCCTCGGGCCGGTACACGCCTGCGTCAGACTCAATCGCGAGCACGTGTTTTGCCAGCTCAGCCCGATGTGCGTCCCGGTAACCGTTGCCGCCGCGCAGACCATTCTCTTCGTTTGTATAGAGCACCACGCGAATCGTACGCCGCGGCTTCAGCCCGAGTTCTTTAAGCAATCGCAGCGCTTCCCAGGCGGCGATACAGTTTCCGCCATCGTCGTGTGCACCCTGGCCCACGTCCCAGGAATCAAAGTGGCCACTGAGAAGTACGACTTCGTCAGGTTTTTCCGAGCCGCGGATTTCGGCGACGACATTTGCCGATTCAGCATCGGGCAGGAACTTGGCGTCCATCTTGAGCCGCAAAGTGGGACGGTCGCCGCGATCATTCATTCGCTGTAGCAACTCAGCGCCTTCGATCGTGATAGCGGCGGCGGGAATCTTCGGTTGTTTCTCGTCATAGCCCATGCCGCCAGTGTGCGGAGTCTGGAGGCTGACGGGAGTGACGGATCGAACCAGCGCGGCGACTGCGCCGTAACGCGCGGCCCGCGAGGCGCCGCTGCCGCGATACTGGACTGTAGCGCCGTAGGTCGTAAACGGCGCGTTGTAGACCACGATCTTGCCGCGCACCTTTTCACCCAGCGCTTCGAGTTCATCAAAGTTGCGCACTACGATTGCTTCCGCGGCGATGCCTTCCGCCGGCGTGCCGATACTGTTGCCCAATCCCAGCATCGAGAGCTTCAGCGGCCGAGGAGTGATCATTTCGAGGCTCTCTTCGCCGCGTACCCAATGCGGCACCATCACCTTTTCGGCCCGCACACGGTCCAGTCCATCGCGTTTCATCTCGGCGATCGCCCATTCAATCGCCCGTTCTAATCCCGTCGAACCGCTCAAGCGGTGGCCGATGTGGTCGGTCAGATACGCCAGCCGGGAATAGGCGCGGTCGCTGGTTAGTGCTGCTCCGATGATGCGCGCTGCGGCGGCGCGGTAACCTTCAATCCGCACGGTTGGCGGCGGCAATGGCGCGGGCGTGGGAGACGGGCTGGGAGATGCCTGGGCTTGTTGGGCTCGCACCTGGGCCTGCGGCGAGGGCGGTGCTGTTGGTGTCGGGTTTTGCAACACCCAACTGTGGGTGCCGATCAGACTAAGTAGGAGCGCAATTGTATGAAGTGAACGCACGTCCAGAGTTTCCTCCCTAACTGCGGGTAAAGTTTGATCCGGCAAGGCAGTTTACCGGATCAGCGACGAAAGGCAGAAGGGAGAAGGCGGAGGGCAGAGGTCAGAAGTCAGAAGGCAGAAAGCGGAAAGCAGAAGGCGCTTAGTAGACGCTGCGAGCGTGTACTTTCTGCTTCGAGGTCAGCGAAAACCTGGGTTCAACTCGAGCGTCGCCGGAAATCAGAGCCATGGCCTGCTCGCCGACTGCGGGGCCGTGTTTGAATCCGTGGCCGGATCCGCCGCCCACGAGCCACACATTTTCAAAAGCCGGATGGCGATCGATCAAGAAATCGCCGTTTGAAGTGTTTTCATATTGGCACACGCGCGTCTCTGTCACGGGTGCGTTTGCCAGCGCGGGCATTCGCTGCGCCAGAAAGGCGCGCACCGTTTCCACACTTCGGAGGGAAACAAGGCGATCGCCCGTTTCCGGATTGAAGGCCGGCCCATGTTCATCTATGGCGATCTTGAAACCGCGCTGGTCTAGATTCGGAATGCCATAGACAAGATCGTTAAAGTCAATCCAGGCAGGCATGGCAGCCGGGCCAAAGATTTTGGCGTCATCTGCCGGGACGCCAAGGAAAAACACTTCCTGGCGGGTGACGTGAATCAGGTCGCCCAGCAACGCGGGGAATATCTGCGGCAGCCACGGGCCACACGCGAAAACGAATTTGTCTGCAAAGATCCGGCGACCGGATCGGGTAATCAGAGAAGTTAGTCTCTCGGCAGCTTCGGAAAGAGTCTCCGCTAACCATCGCGCCTCAAGTCGCCCGGCGTTTTCTTCCGGCGGCACGATTGCTTCCTCGATGTAGGTTACGCCGTTTGCTCGCGCCCGCGCGACTACCGCCTGCACGGCGCGACGAGCCATCAGTACTCCGCTATCCGGTTCGAGGATTCCCCACGCAACTGGCCCCGGTTCGATCTGGGGATAACGTTGCCGGAGGGCTCTGCGGTCGAGAAGTTCGTGGGGAATTCCGCACCGCTTGAAAGTGCTGAGCATAGCTTCGCAATAGAGATCGTTTTCTCGCGCCAGCCACAGCACTCCGGTTGGTTGGAACAGTTCCGGTTCGGATGCGGCTTCAAATAGCTCTCGCCAAAGCAAGAGCGAGCGCTGGGACATGCGCGTGTAAATCTCGTCAGGTCCATAGCCCATGCGAATGATGCGCGACTCGCCACCGGAGCTGGCGCGGCTGTTTCCTGGCCCATACGCGTCAACCAGAACGACGGTCGCCCCCTCGCGTCTTAGTTGGTGGGCGGTCCACGCGCCAAACACGCCGGCGCCGACTACAGCCACATCGAAGCTTGCGTCCGGATCCATATCGGGAATTGTATCTCACTTGAAGCCGCCGATTTCACCCTGTGCCGCACCGTGGTGGGAAAAATCTCGTTCTAGCTCGCATTCATTTCGGACTCTGTGGTCGGAATTTTCCTGATTGACTTATCGCAGCCGCTGCGACAAGATCGGCAATAGTTCATCACAACCGGAAAAGAGTCGCGGGGTCGGATCAATGATCGCTCCGCCGGTTGCAAGCTCCGCTCCGACGGTTGCACCCGCGCAATTCCTGCAGCCAGACCGGTGGACGTTCGGTGGGTATTTAAAGACTTCTCCCAACTCCTCGCCCCAGCTTGGAGACGGTTTACAAATCTGACGACCTAAATCTGTAGATGTACGCTCGCGGCAACTTCCGGCGATTTCACAATCGTTGTTGATGATGAACGCGGGTCCGGAAAGAGCGCTTCAGGGAAACACATGGTCAAGCAAACCCAACAGCGAGCGACGATTCTGATCGTGGATGACGAAGAGTCGATTCGAAATCTAGTCAGGGAGTTGCTATCTACGGATCATGAATGTGTGGTAGCTGCATCGGTTGAAGAAGCCCTCGCGGTGATGCAGGCCATCGATTTCGATTTGGTAATTAGCGACATAGACATGGGCGCCGACAGCGGATTGACGTTGGTCCCTCGCGTGCTGGAGCAGTCGCCGGAAACCGTTGTGATCATGGTCAGCGGACAGCAGTCTATTGAATCCGCCATCGAAGCAATGAGAGTGGGCGCCTTCGACTACATCACCAAGCCTTTCGACTATCGTCATGTGCAGGCCGCGGTTCATCGGGCGCTGGAACATCACCGATTGTTGGCCGGGAAGCGGCAATACGAAAACCATCTCGAGGAACTGGTCCAGCAGCGCACCGCCGAGATCGAGCATTTGGCCTACTATGATCGGCTGACTGATCTGCCGAACAGGTTTCTGTTTGCGGACCGTTTGGCGCAAGCCCTCACCATCGCCCAACGCGAACAACACCAATTAGCAGTGCTCCTGGTTTCGCTTGACCGTTTTCGGCAAATCACCGACACGCTAGGCCACGCCGCCGGGGATTTGATCCTAAGCCACGCCGCGGCCCGCCTGGAAAAGTGTTGCGGCGAAGGCGATACCGTCTCGCGATTTGAGGGCGATCAGTTTGCGATTCTGCTGACAAACCTCAGCCAGGCCGCCGATGCCGCCGAAGCGGGAACCGCGATTAGCCAAGCTTTCAAACTACCTTTTCGCGCCGGCGAACAGGATGTCTACGTGACGGCGAGCGTAGGAATCAGCGTCTACCCTGACAATGGCGAAGAAAGCAGCACCATCCTGAAGAATGCGGGGGCGGCGCTTGAGCGGTCCCATCAAAGCGGCGGGAACAATTATCAGTTCTACGAAACTGAGATGAATGCGATGGCCATGAAGCGACTCGCTCTGGAGACAAGTCTGCGCCAGGCTGTCGAGCGAGATGAATTCATCATTTACTATCAGCCGGTTCTGAATCTTGCCAACGAAGAAGTAGTGGGTGTCGAGGCGCTTGTGCGTTGGCAGCATCCCGAGCTGGGGATACTGCCGCCCGCCAGGTTTATCGGCCTGGCAGAGGAAACGGGATTGATTATTGAAATCGGTGACACTGTCTTGCGGCGCGCTTGTCGCCAGACCCTCGAATGGGAAGCCCAGGGCCACGGCAGCATGCGCATGGCAGTTAACATTTC
>JANMVC010000150.1:0-4760 GCA_031392315.1 Pyrinomonadaceae bacterium
ACGCGGCTCTTGCCGCCGACATTCGAATTAAACACAATGCGACCGTCCGGCGTAAATTCCGGCCGTCCGTCCTGGACGCCCTTGCGCGAGGTGAGCGCACGAGCGCGCGCGGTATCGCCCTCAGGCACGATCCAGATGTTGGCCGTAAGTTCTTCCTGCAACGCCACCAGAGTTTGCGAGTCCGCCGTTAGAGTCAGACTAAATGAGCCGTATGAGTGGAGATCATTGGTGATCCGTCGAGTGGCTCCACCAGGATAGGACACTTGCCAGATTTGTAGGGTGGTGTCGGCGGCGCTGCCCGCAACCACGGCCATGCCGCTGCCATCCGGGTACCAGGCTATTCGTCCGACTTCAGCCCAACGCTCGGACGTTAGTCGTTTGAACGACCCGTCTGCGACTGAGACAGCCCCCACGGTCATGTGTTCGCCACCTTCTTCACTCCCATAACTAACCGCAACCAGCTTCGAATCGAGCGACCACGCCACGCCATTGCCCGAGAAGAAGGCGGGTTCAGCAAAGCCGGTGAGCCGGCGCTGGTTTGTGCCGTCGGCGCTTGCCAGCCAGAGCTCGTACTGCTGGGATGCTTCCGGAAGATAGCGTCCGAAGGCCAGCTGCTTACCATCCGGAGACAAGGCAACGGTTGACTGAACGTCCGTCAGAATCTTTTTTGAGTCCCCGCCCAGCACGGCGACTTGAGAGAGAACACCCTGAGGGTTCTGTTCGTCCAACTGGTAGTAATAGACGTAACTGCCGTCATGCGAAAAGAAGTGCGGTCCCATGCCGGTTGCCGCCGTGGCCGCAACGATCTGAACCCGGCTGCCGGTCGCCAGATGTTTCGTCCACAAGCTGTACTTGCCGTCCGCCAGCAGCGAATAGGCAATGTATTTTCCGTCGGGCGAGACACCGACGCTCTTGAGATTGCCCTCAGTCGTAATACGGGCCAGTTTCACTCGCTCAAATCGTGGTGTGGGCTTCAAGACAAAGTGATAAATTAAGAAGGCGACTCCCGCGTTCGCGAGCGCTACCAGGGCAAGTCCCGCAAAAAGAATCTTCTTGTTTCGCTTGATCCCGTCAAAGATGTATTCGGCGCTTGACGGCTGGCTAGAAGTCGCCGGCGGCGACAGACTGGTCACCGCGGCTTGGCTCTCAAGTGACGAAGGACTCGCGACGGATTGAGCTATCGAGCTGCTCGATGGCGGCACAGTAGTATTGATGCCGACGGCACTCTGTAATTCACGCCGCACGTCTTTGATTTCAAGGGCGACGTCTTTGATCGTTTGATAACGCTCTTCCGGATCCTTTGCGAGACATCGGCGGACGATTCTCTGCAGGTCGACGGGAGCATTCGGCGCGAGCGTGGCGATCGCCTCCGGTTGTTCGCGAATGATCTTATTCAGAGAATCGATCGTATCTTTGCCTTCGAAAGCTTTTCGCCCCGTAATTACTTCATAAAGAATGCAGCCGAATGAAAAGACGTCTGAGCGGTGATCGATTTCGTTAACTTTTCCCTGCGCCTGCTCGGGCGACATGTAGCCGACGGTGCCCAGCACCGCGCCCGGCGTTGAGTGTTGCTGCATCAGCGCTGTCGCCACTTCACTCCGTCCTTCACTATTGCGCTGACCCGAGAGAGATTGCGGTTCGATCAATTTCGCGAGGCCAAAGTCGAGAATCTTCGCGTGGCCTTCGCGCGTGACCATGATGTTGTCCGGCTTGAGATCGCGATGCACGATGCCGGCCGCGTGAGCTTTGGCTAAACCTTCCGCGACGTGTTGCAGCCAACGCAGAAGTTTCGCCAAGTCCGTCAGCCGGTCGTGAATCAGTTGACGCAGCGTGTACCCGTCAACGTATTCCATCGCGATGAAGCTGGTGCCGTCGTGCTCGCCGATTTCGTAAATGTGCGCAATGTTCGGATGATTGAGCGCCGCCGCCGCTTTCGCTTCCTGCGTAAAGCGGCGCATGCGGTCCTGATTCGAGGCGAGTTCAGCCGGCAAAATCTTCAGCGCCACCTTGCGCCCGAGCTTCTCGTCGAGCGCCAAATACACTTCGGCCATCCCGCCTGCGCCGAGTTGCGACTGAATTTGGTAATGACCGAGTTCTGTACCGGATGCGAGCGTCATCGAGCTACGTTCAGACCTATCGAAATTTCTAACCAGAAGCTGACGAACAATAAACCCATCAACAAACGTTTCCCAGGTTTCCCTGGTTCTGTTGGATTCGGATTTACAGAGCCGTAATTCTATTTCAATCCCACTCGTCGCACGAGGTCTGCGAAGCGGGTGTCTGAGCGCAGGCTGTCGATCAGCGGATCGTAGTGAAGTGTGAGCATGTCAACTGTGTGACCCTGGTAACTTTTCTCGAGTGATTCGAAGGCCTTGTTCTTTTCGCCAAGCGCCGCGTAAATGAGCGCGAAATTGTAATCGGCAACATACCGTTGGGTGCTTATCGACCTCAATTGAGCAATCGCGTCGATCGCTTTCGCGCGGTCTCCGGTCACGGCATAGAGGCGTCCCATCAGGGCGATTACGTGGGGATCCGATGCGTTGAGTTGGTGGGCTTTTTGATAAGACGTGAGTGCTTCCGCATACGCGCCTTTCATTGCATACGCTGAACCCAGGTAGTGATGCGCTATGGAAAAATTCGGATCGAGATCGATTGTCTTTTTTAGTTGCTGAATCGCTTCGTCGTAGCGACGTGCATTGAAATAAGCCTTGCCATAGTTCGCGTTGATAATCAATGACAGCGGGTCAAGCTCTTGCGCCCGCCGCATCTCTGCCAGAGCTTTATCAAATTGCCCGTTAACCGTCAGGTTTTCTCGCGCATACCAGTGATGAGCAGTGGCGTAGTTGGGATTGAGTTCGATGGCTCGTTCAAACTCGGTGGTGGACTCGGGTAGGTTCCAATCGTAATTCAGTAGCACGGCCGCGAGTGCGGTATGAGCCTCGGCGAGCGAATCGTCGAGCTCAAGTGCCCTCCGGGCAGCCGCTTTCGCTCGCGGATAGCTGTCCTGCGCCGAAACGACCGAGTAAAACGGAATCACGATGTGAGCGTCAGCAAGCCCCGCATATGCCAGCGCATAGCTCGGATCTTTCTCAATCGCCTGATTGAAGTATTCGACGCTCTTCGTTAGCGCTTCGCCGGTGCGTTTGTTCCAGTTGAAGCGGCCTTTGAGGTAAAGCTCATAAGCTTCCGCGTTGGTCGTATGCATTTTGGCGACGCGGTTTTGATCAGAGCTCGAGAGCTTGAGTCGTAGTTTTCGCGAGATCTCATTAGCGATCTCCTGCTGAACGGCAACCAGATCTTTCCCACTCCGATTGTATTGCGCGCCCCAAATTTGCGAGTTGTCACGGGCATCCATGAGTTCGACGCTGATTTGTAAATTTTCGCCTTGGCGCAAGACTCTTCCCGTCAGGATGCTCTTTACGCCCAGCGCGCGGGCGACTTCCTCGGCGTTTATATCTTTGCCTTTGTAGCGGAATGACGAACTGCGCGCGATCACTTTCAGTCCGGACACCTGCGAGAGATTGTTGATTAGGCTTTCAGCCAGTCCGTCAGACAGATACTCCATTTCCGATTCGTTGGTGGCGTTTGCAAAAGGCAGGACGGCAAGCGAGTCGATGCTCGCGCGATTCCCAGCGGAAAAGTAGCGCGAGTAAGTGAACAGACTGATAACGACAACAACGGCAATCAAACCGATCGAAACGCCGAGAACTTTTACTGTCCGTCGATGGTGACGTTTGATCTCGCGCGCGACGTACTCCGCCGTGAGAGCCTCAGGCGCTTGAGTCACAAAGCGGGATTCACCGGCCGTGCTCTGGGCCGTCTGCGGCGTCGTCTGCGCGCCGGTTCGATCGGGAGGAACGGAGGTGGCGAGTTTTGAAAGAAACTCCAGCTCCCGCTGGCATTCTTTCAGGTCGTTCAACAGATCTTTGACACGCTGATACCGCTCTTGGCGCTTCTTGCGCAGCGCTTTGTTGATGATGTGTTCCAGCTCACGCGGAATCGGCTGCTTCTCGTTAATCACCGGCGGCGGCTCGGTCTTCAAGATCGAGGCAATGACGTCGCTGATCGTGTCGCCATCGAACGGTGCGCTTCCCATCACCATGCGATAGAGGACCACACCGAGGCTCCAGATGTCCGTGCGCTCGTCGACCTCGTGACCGCGCGCCTGTTCCGGAGACATGTATTTGGTCGTGCCCATCACTAGGCCGGGTGTGGTCTTAAGCAACGCCTTGGTAACGCCTTCGGTGTCGCCGGGCTGTTGCGGCTGCGTTAGTTTGGCGATTCCGAAGTCCAGCACTTTCACCAGCCCGTCTTTACGGACCATGATGTTGTCCGGCTTTATGTCGCGATGAACAATTCCGGCTTCATGCGCGGCCGCCAGGGCCGAAGCGATCTGGACGCCGATGTCCAGAACCTCAGACAATGGCAGCGGACCGCGCTTGATGCGTTCGCCCAATCGGTCTCCAGCGATGTATTCGGTAGCGATAAAGTGCGCGCCGTCCGCTTCGCCGGTTTCGTAAACCGTCACGATGTTGGGATGGTTGAGCGCCGAAGCTGCGCGAGCCTCTCGTTCAAAACGCTGCAAGTGTTCCGGGTTCTCGGTCAGATCCCGAGTGAGAATCTTGAGCGCGACTTTGCGCTCAAGTCTCGTATCCTGCGCCAGATACACTTCGCCCATCCCGCCTTCGCCGAGTTTGGAGCGAATTTGGTAGTGACCTAGTTCTGTACCGTCTACAAGAGGCATCAACGTTTGATCTCTG
>JANMVC010000243.1:0-11490 GCA_031392315.1 Pyrinomonadaceae bacterium
CGATCATGTGGAGTGTGGCGAAGAGCGCTTCACCGTTGAATGGCAGGCAGACGATTCGGTCTGGTACGACATCCTGGCCTTCTCGCGCCCGCGACATCCGCTGGCGAAACTCGGAAAACTACTGGTGCGCCGCTGGCAGAAACAATTTGCCAGAGAATCACTGGCCGTCATGTTAGCTGCGGCGCAGCCTTGACGCGGCGGGAGTGCGCTCTACTTTCTCGCCAGCACGACCGGGGCCTGTTCCGCGGCACGCATTTTCTCGTAGAAACTGCGCACTGACTGGTAGTGCTCGGAAGGGATCGTGGTGGCGCGTTGAGCGAGCGCGCGGGTAAAGACCAGTTCGCCGTCTTTCACTTCATAGCTGGTTTTGTAGGAACCGAAGGCGGTGTCGAGTTTCACTGCATCCGGCATCTCATCAACCTCAAATCCTGCCGGCAGTTTCATGCGCACTGTTTCGGTGAAGGCGTGTGATTCCAACACCACCGGGTATTTGCGATTTGGCTCGGTCAGGGCCAGCGCCTCGCGCCGTGCCACGATGGCGGGTTTGAACACGAGCAGACGGTCCTGCATCAACTGGCCATAGCCGGGGGCGCTGAAATCCACGCTCAAGTCGAAACGGCCCTCGGCTTTGTTGTCCCTGGGTTCGACATTGCTGACTTTGGCGGCCGTCGCTCCGCGGGAAATCCAGCCTTCGATAATCTTTTGGAAATCGAGTTTGGAGCCGCGGCGAAATTGGCCGCGTGAGCCCGCGGCTGAAGTTCCCATGAAGCTCTCGCGAATGTTAGCGGTAAGCGAGCCATCGGCGCCGAGCGTGGCCTGGATTTGCCGGTTGAGGCCGTTTGATTCAGGCGGCGTCACCGGCATGCGCATCAAGGCGCCGGCGTCTCCGGCGATAATCAACGCCATGCTTCCCTGCTCGTGGTCCGGCAAACCACCGACAGGAGTGTCATCGTCTGTTGCGTCAAAAATCAGCAAGCGACCGAGTTGCGGGTGAGTCACGATCGTCGCGGCCACGGTTTCGTCTTTAACCTTGACTGCGATAATGCAGTGATTGAATTGTCTGGGCGAGGCCCATTCCGCTCTGACGTAAGTTGGATCGCCCGAATAGATCGCGACCGGGTAAGCCTCGATACCGAGCACCTTAAGCATCGCCCGCATCAGGTTGGCCTTGTCCTTACAATCGCCGTACGACTTGGCAAACACTTCAGCCGCTGTGTGTGGGCGCATGCCGCCGCCGCGGTTGAGACCAATCTGAATGGAGATGTACCGAATGTTCTGTACGTAGTGGCCTATCGCATGAATCTTCTCGAGCTCGGTTTTTGCACCTACCGTTAACTGCTTGACCTTCTCGGTGATGGCCGCATCGGGCGCTGCTTGTGAATCGTGCAATCCGGTTAACCATCGCGAAACCTCGACCCAATTCTCGTTAGTCTGCAGCGGGATTACTCGCGAGTCGGCTGGAGGGAAATAGCTGACTGCCAGGCGCGGCGCCAGGCTCGACACTTCCGGGCTGCCCGGCTCTGGTGGAATCGGAGGCAGATCACGCAACTCCCATGAATAGTTAGTGCCAGCAACGACCGGCGCCACAGGATCATGGTTAAACGCCACGCCCGAGGCGCTCCAGCCCTGAGGCAGTGCGAGGGAATAGCGCGCAGTCAGCGTTGGCAAACGGTTGTACTGAAACGGAAAGATGTCCTGCGAGAAAACCGATCGATCTTCTGTAGTGGTTTGAAATCCGAAAACCGAACCTGCATCGGCGTCATTAATGGCACTAATAATCTTCATTCGTGATTCATTGTAGATATCGTTGGCGTCTTCAATGACGTCAATGGTTTCGTCGTTGCCGTAGCGCTTCACCGAACCGGAGGGGCGAATCAACCAGGCGCGAATGTCCTTAACCTTGCCACCCTTGCTGTTGTAAAACGCCTGTGCGTAGGCATAGTCGCGGCCTTCGCGCAAAAGGATGCGGATGGCGAGGGTGCTAACGGTCGTCATTTTGCCGTCTTCACCGATGGTGACCTGCTGTTCATTCCGCAGGATAACGGCGGGTACGTCCCTTTCGTATGCCGGAACCTTAATGGCCGCCGCTTGCAGTAACCATGGTGGAGCTTCGTCGCCCACGGCGAGTGCGGGCGCGGCCAGAACGACTAGCAAAAAGATCAACGCGAGTGTGCGCGAAAACATGGTGGGTAACTCCTTCTGAAATCGGCTCAGGGCTGCAACTGTCACTTAGAACTTGCGGTCGTTGCAGTTTGTTTGAGAGTGATGGTGTGGTTGTCCGCTTTGTTGATGGCATCGAACAGATTTTTAACTGCCGGATAGCTTTCCACCGGAAAGATGATATTTCCCCCGCCGCCAAAGTAGAAGCGGCGTTTGTAGACCAGCATCTTGCCGTCGGTCGAAGCCGCGATGGTGGGTCGATACTCAGCAATCTCGCCGGCCTTCAGGGGATGGGGCGCGTCGGCATTGTCGAGGGCGTAACCAGCCGGGAGGTCAATTGCTACTTCGTCATCTTCCAACCAGGGGTAGTGAAAATAGACGGCGTGTTTTCGTTCGCTACCCGAAAACAGCGGACTCTGGCCGTGCTCGAAAAATCCCGGCTGCAAAAAGATTCGTTTGCCGGTGCGTTGGGCATAACCAGGAACGCGGATCCGGTAGGAATAGATGTAGGGCTTAATCGGATCGGTTACGTTTTCAATCTTGATATTCGAGACTTCGGCGGTGCTCATGCGGGCCTTCACAGCGTTGCGCAAAGTCTCTTCACGCTGCTCAGGCGAGTCGTCGTCGTCATACTCTTTCCGGTCAAAGGCGAAGTGGCCGGTGTATTCGATGGTTACCTCGCCTTCGAGAGTGCCATCCTCCAGCAACTGAAGTTTGGCGCGGCGTTTAGCCAACGATTTTTCGGGTGGGGAGGTTGCAGTCTTA
Organism: Pyrinomonadaceae bacterium; assembly: GCA_031392315.1. Taxonomy (GTDB): domain Bacteria; phylum Acidobacteriota; class Blastocatellia; order Pyrinomonadales; family Pyrinomonadaceae; genus PSRF01. The sequence continues at coordinate 2,926 of JANMVC010000243.1, forward strand.
GTCCAGAAGGGTTCTTTCGGATCCGTAATCAGTGTCTCCTGGCTTTCTTCCGGCCAACCTAACATGCCAAACGCGGTGTACATCTCAGCAGGACTGAAGTATTTCCATTCTTCGCCAACTTTTACAGCAACAAATGACGACTGGAGAAACGAAACGTTGGCCAGACCCCGGTCAAAAAACATTTCGCCCCGATTGCCAGACAAGGCCAGTCGCACTTCAAAGCCGGCAGCTTTTGCCAAAGCGGCAAACAGCATATCGATATTGGTTCCGGTGCCCATCCCTTTCTTGAGCGTTTCACCGGCTGACTTGTTCGCCTTAAACTTTTTCTTTTCGTCTTCCGAAAGACCCGAAGCGTCGTCGCTCGCGTTCTTGATCTTAATGCGGCAGAAATCGTAAATACGCCGCAACTTTTCCTCAGGCGTGGCGGCGTCGCCGACGATTCCGGCGATGGCAGCCTTCACCTCGTCGTTCGGCTTCATGTCGTCTTTCGTAGCTTCATAGAGCGCCTTCCCGGTGTCCTGCCAATACTTGGCGGCCTCCGCTTTCGTGGCCTCGCTGTAAAAGAGAAAAACCCACGAACGCACTTCGTCTTCGGGCGGCATTTTTGGCTCTTCACGGAAAGCCGGCATGTTGGTCATGGCTATTTTGGAAAAGCCATCCTTGTCTTTAACAAATTTGGTTTCGCCCATGCGAAAGGGCAGATACCGCATGCCCATGAAGGGCTTCAGATAGTAACTAACAGACTGGAGCGGGATGTCGCGTTGAAACTGTAAACGCATTCTGTTGGCGCTGCCGCCCGGATGCACGTCACGCCAACGATACTCGATAATCGCGCCAGGCTCGACGCCGGGCAGCGCAAACGACTTCGCCTTTTCTTTTACGCCGTTGGCTTTAAGGAGAGTGCGCTCAAAGACATCTTCCTTTTTCAGTTCCACGATGGATCCGTCGGGCTTAATGACGCGAGCAGCAATATCCTTAATTCGCGTGGATCCCGAATATCGGAGATCAATGTTGCTTTGTTGCTGTTTGCCCCGGTCAGTGAAAATCTTGACGCGGATATAGTTTTTGAAGGACAGCTCGGATACGTCACTATCGTCGATCCTCACTTCCCAAAAGATCGCTTCGGCGTCGGCATCCTTCTCGACGATGGGTGTTTTCGCAGCCAGTTCTGCCGGCGTTACGGGACGCCAATCGTCACCGGCAAAAGCCGAGATTGGGAGAACCAATGCCAGACAAATGACAGCCAAGGGGAAGATGAGGGGGCGCATGCTTTTCATAAAATATCCTTCCAGGTAAAAACTGTGGGAACTCTGGTTGAACTTTCTGCGACGGACTTACGTGAGCAAGCTTGCTCGGTGGCGGAACTACCTTTGAGGTGTACAGCGGCTGGATTTTAGATCAGCCAATCTGAGACCGCAACCTAAGAATAGATCACAACTTGAGGCTCAGAGTTACCAGCGATTTTGCATTCAGCTATTGCCGCTGTTTGCTTTGCGGCCTTTACGGTGAACCTGCAAGACGGACCGCAAAGGTTTTCGCCGAGAGTGCGGAGAAACCGCAACACCACCGGGCGGTAAGACCCCTGTTGCTATGATATAATTCTGCCATTCCCTGAACATTTGTCAGAATTTTGGGTACAGACGGCTGAACGCCAACCGCGGAGGAAAGAAACTGTGGCTACCGAACTAAAACGAGGAACTACTTCCCTTGATCGCATCGAGGAACTCCTGGGCGACAACGCTCGCACGCTGCTCGACCATAAGGCGGAAGCGATCTCGAAGGATCACATAAACCTGCCGGGACCGGATTTTATCGATCGCGTCTGGGCCCAGTCTGATCGGTCGCCCGCCGTTTTGCGTTCGCTGCAATCGCTTTTTGACAATGGCCGCTTGGCGGGCACGGGATATCTATCGATCCTCCCCGTCGATCAGGGCATCGAGCATTCCGCGGGCGCATCGTTCGCGCCGAATCCGCAATATTTCGATCCGGACAACATCGTGAAGCTGGCAATCGAGGGCGGGTGCAACGCAGTGGCTTCCACGTTTGGCGTGTTGGGAACAGTCGCGCGGAAGTATGCTCACAAGATTCCGTTCATAGTGAAAATTAATCACAACGAGTTGCTGACGCTGCCGAATAAGTTTGACCAGGTTTTGTTTGGCACGGTGAAGGAAGCGCACAACCTCGGCGCGGTGGCGGTGGGTGCAACGATTTACTTCGGCTCAGACGAATCGACGCGGCAGATAACTGAAATCAGCGAAGCCTTTGCACAGGCGCATGAGCTCGGCATGGGCACAATCCTTTGGTGCTATATCCGCAACTCGGGTTTCAAAACTCCCGAAGGCGACATGCATGCTTCGGCGGATCTCACCGGCCAGGCAAATCATTTGGGGGTAACGATTCAGGCCGACATCATCAAACAAAAACTTCCGGAGCGAAACGGCGGCTACCCGGCGGTGGAAAAGGGGCTCGGTAAGTCGTACGGCAAAACCAGCAAGATTGTGTATGACAAGCTCACCACGGATAACCCCATCGATCTGGTCCGCTATCAGGTGGCGAATTGCTACATGGGCCGTTGCGGCTTAATCAATTCCGGTGGCGAATCTAAGGGCGCGAGCGACATGGCGGAAGCAGTGCGCACGGCGGTGATTAACAAACGCGGCGGCGGCACCGGCCTCATCTCCGGCCGGAAAGCGTTTCAGCGGCCGATGAGCGAAGGCGTGGAATTGCTGAATGCGATTCAGGACGTCTACCTCGCCGACGAGATCACCGTGGCCTAAACCGAATTCCAGGAACTAACCAACCACAAGGGCGGACAGGTGTCCGCCCTTTCTTGTCAGAACCGGTTGCGGTAGAGACCGGGCCCATGTTGCCAACTCCGGGGCCCGCCCGCTACCGCAGGCGGTACTGACCTAACGCCAATCTTGTTATCATGCGGCGCTCGTATATCAGTTGAGCCAGAATGTCGTTGAGAGTGCAGCCGAAACTTGATCCACAGTCAGACGTTGAGTTGCTTCATGCCGTCGCGCGCGGTGATGAGGAGGCGTTAGCGCGTCTTTACGACCAGTATCGGGTCATCCTATTTAGCGTGCTGGTGCGTATATTAAAGAGCCGCGAAGAAGCGGAGGACGTTTTGCAAGAGGTGTTCTTGCAGGTCTGGCGGCGGGCAAAGGATTTTGACCAGTCGCGTGGCAAGCCTTTTACGTGGCTGGTGACGCTCGCGCGGAGCCGGGCCATCGATCGGATTCGCCAGCTTGGTGCGAGGCAGCGACTGGCGGATTCCGCGGCCCAAAACACATCTGACGTCGTGTCCGATGCGGTCAGTGACACGTTACACTCCGAGCAGCGCGAGATTGTGGCGCGAGCGCTCGCGACGCTCCCTGATGAGCAGCGCCGCACCTTGAACCTGGCTTACTTCGACGGATTAACCCAATCTGAGATTGCGGAGCAACTCGGTACTCCGCTGGGAACAGTAAAAACTCGCATGCGGTCCGGAATGATCAAGCTGCGTGAGCTATTGGGCGAGCAGATGAACAACCTGCTCGGTTCGGCGACGAATTAGCGGCAAATGATTTGATGATGGTCCACGAAGACTACAAGGAGTTGCTGGCGGCGAGAGCGTTAACTGCGCTCGATGCTGAAGACGCGCGCGCGCTGGATGCCCATCTGCAAACTTGTGCTGGCTGTCGCGCCGACCTGATCGAGTGGGAACAGACGGCGGCCTTTCTGGCGATGGATGCCGGCGTACAGGAACCATCGGCGTCGTTGCGAGGGCGGATATTGGCGAACGTTGGCCGGGAGGCCCAGGCTCAGTCAAAAGTATTGGCCTTCGAGCGGCCGCTCCGATCAGTTTCTCCATGGCGCACGATGGGAGCCATCGCGGCCTCGCTCGCGGTCGTAGCGCTGCTGGTTTCGCTCATCGTGCTGTGGCGGCAAAATCAGCGGACGCAAGCTGAGTTGGCAAAACTTTCAACCCAGATGGAAGCAGCGAAGTCCCAACTGGAGCGCCAGCGCGAGGCAGTGGAGCTGCTAACTTCGCCGGGCGCGCGCATGGCGTCACTCTCCGGCACCAGCATGGCGCCCGCCGCTCATGCGATGATTGCTTACGACAAGAAGGGGCACGCCATGTTGATGGCGAAGGGTCTGCCCGCCGCGCCGCAAGGGATGGCGTATCAACTCTGGTTTATCGTGGACAGCAAGCCCATGCCAGGGAGAGTCTTCATCACCGACGACCAGGGCACCGGCATGTTGTCCGACCAAATGCCCGGCGAAGCCATGGCCTCGGCCGTTTTCGCCATCACCCTCGAACCAGAAAACGGCGTGCAATCTCCTACCGGAAAGATGTACCTGACGAGCGGTTGATTCTGCCGAATGCTCAAACAAAGCTGCGGTGGCCCTTGCTTCCCACTCCTGCTAAACTCTCAAAAAATCGAAACGGCGATTACCGAATATGAGCAAGGGAAAAACTACGAACGAACCGACGCACATCGACAACACGATCTCGGATGAAACCGGGCAGTTTGATTTGCGATTCGTCCTCTGGCGCCATTTCTGTGCGCAGAACGGCATCTCTGTCGAGACCCTGCCCAGCCAGCTTGATGGCGATCAGAAAGGAAAGTGGGAAGAATTGAAGTCGAGCCGGTTGAAGGGGCCCACGCAGAAGTAATCTGCGAATCATTCCGCTAAACGTAGCCAGCAAACGATCCACCGAATACACAAAATAACACTAAACATTTTCGTGTTAGTTCGTGTGGTTTCGTGGATCGGTTTTGTATCTGCGCCGCACTCTAATCTGCGGGTGCCCTTAGAGCCTCGCGGCGCCAAGCTGGTAAACGCCCGTCAGAAATGGATTCGTGAGTCGCTCGCGGCCGATGGTAGTTACCGGTCCATGCCCTGAATAAACTTCGACGTCGTCTCCCAGCGGCAGGAGTTTGTTCATGATCGAATCCAGGAGTTGATCGGTGGAACCGCCAGGGAGATCAGTTCGTCCAACCGAACCGGCAAACAAAACATCGCCAACAAAAACTTTCCGCTCCGTCGGTTCAAACAGCACGACGTGACCGGGCGTGTGGCCGGGACAGTGGATAACCTGAAACGCCAGTTCGCCAACTCTGTATGTTTGCCCATCCTCCCAATAGCCATCCACCTTCGGCGGCGCGGCGAAATCTAAACCCATGGCCGCCCACTGATTTCGGGGAATGCCAATCCACGCCGCCTGTTCGGGAAGCGCGTCGTAAATAAACTCATCTTCTTTGTGCAGCATCACGTCGGCAGCAGGTTTTAGTTTCTTCAGAGCCGCAACGCCGCCGATGTGATCGAGGTGGGCGTGGGTGACCGCAATAGCCTGCAACTCCAGTCCATGCTTATCTATCGCTTCGACGATCGCCTTTGAGTCGTCTCCCGGATCGATACAGATCGCGAGCCTGGTCTGCTCGCAGCCGAGGATACGCGTGTGTTGTTGGAAAGCGGTGACGGTGACTTCTTCGATAATCATGGGTTGGATCTGTCAGGCGAGTTCTCTGATGGCATTGGAATTTCCACCACCTCGCCATAGCCAATGGTGACCAACGTCTCCTCAATCTTTGACAATAGGGTTTTTACGACAGGAATCTGGTTAGTCGGAAGAATAATTGCCGAGATGCCGCGCTTGTCCAGGCTCTGCTGATACCTGAGGTTTTTATCGGTAGTTATGAGAACTTGAAAACCTGGGGCCATCAGATCGAGTAACGCCCCATTCTCGACAGCTCTCCATCCCATCTCTTCAATGGTCGATATTGAGAAGTTGGGCAGCAGCCTTTGAATAATTCTGGGTACTCCTTCATCGAGCAGAACGTTCACTTGAGGAATCCCAGTTTCTTTAACGTCTGATTTGAAAATCTTAGGATTGCCAGAGCCTGATCTCTGGTCACTGTGGGAAAATTATCGAGAAACTCGTCAAGTGAAACTCCGGCTGCGAGGTTGTCCAGAAGGGCCTCGATCGGAACGCGAGTTCCCTCGAATACCGGTGTACCACTCATAATCGCAGGGCTAACGGTGATGGGAAGGTTTTCGACCGTTTCTTCCTCAATAACCAAAGTCATGTATTTCTGTCGCCTCAAGAAAAGATTAGCACAGTCTCATTTCAATTGATTAGCCAGACCGAGATGCCGCCGTGCCCAGGGCAGCTTTAGGCTTAGGAAGCGTACAATGCAAAACATTTGGAGTGATCGCCAGAGACCGGTTATGCCGCTCAGCAATGCAGCAATTTCATTAGCCCAAACACTCGACGCCTTGACCACGGCGGGCGCGCCGGAATTAATCGAGCAACTGCCAGATGACGCGCTGAAGTGTTTCGCCTGCGGTCATCGCTGCCTGATCAAATCCGGCAAGCGCGGCATCTGCAAGGTGCGCTTCAATGAAGGCGGCACGCTGCGCGTTCCTGCGAACTACGTGGCCGCTCTCGCTTGCGACCCCACCGAAAAGAAACCGTTCTTCCACGTCCTCCCCGGCTCAGACACTTTAACTTTCGGCATGCTCGGATGCGATCTCCACTGCGGCTACTGTCAAAACTGGCTCACCTCCCAGGCGCTCCGCGACGATACTGCTGGCACCGAACCGCAACAGGTAACCGCCGAGCGTTTGGTTGCGTTGGCGAAAGCCTACGGCGCTGCGATGGTCGGCAGTAGTTACAACGAACCTCTGATTACGGCCGAGTGGGCCGTGGAGGTTTTCCAACATGCGCGCCCGGCAGGTTTCCGCACCGCGTTTATCTCCAACGGCAACGCCACCCCGCAAGTGCTCGATTACCTGCGCCCCTGGACTGACTGTTACAAGATCGATTTGAAGTCGATGAACGACAAAAGCTATCGGCAACTCGGCGGGGTAGTGGATAACATTCTGGAGACCGTGCAGATGGTCCACGACCGCGGGTTCTGGGAAGAAATCGTGACGCTGGTAATTCCCGGCTTCAACGATTCGGAAGACGAACTCAAGCGGGCCGCGGATTTCATCGCCGCCGTTTCCCCGGACATTCCCTGGCACGTCACCGCGTTTCATCAGGACTATCGAATGACTGAGAATGCGAACACTACCGCCGAGCAGTTAGTGCGCGCGTGCGAAATCGGGCGCGAGGCGGGCTTGCATTTCATCTACGCTGGAAACCTGCCGGGGAAGGTGGGGCGTTGGGAAAACACTTACTGCCCTCGGTGTAATGAGTTGCTCGTCGAAAGGCATGGCTACCTGATTCGCCAGATGCTGGTAACGCGCGAAGGACGATGCCCTACGTGCGCGTCAGACATTCCAGGCATCTGGTCCTAAGAGCGAAATTGAGAACACAAAGACACCAAGACACTAAGAAGAGACAGAACTGGGTCTGTAGTTTCCCTTAGTGTCTTTGTGCCTTAGTGGTTAGCGCTTAACTTATCTATTTCACCGCCGGCGACGCTGACGCTGCAACGGCAGCAACGAAAGTTAAGACTAAAACGAGCACGAAACACTTTTCATTGGCTGACTCCTGAAGTTCATTGCCGTGGCGGCTGGGTTGGTTTGGTCACTTGAAGGGGCCGCGTGACGGGCCAGCCCGATTGGCGGGCCCAGCACAGCGCCAAATGAAAACTTGCGAGCCAGCCTTTACGGCGTGGGCGCGGCTTTCATCGTTGGCGAAGACTTCATTGTCGGCGACATCGGCGACATTTTTGCCGCGGGCGATGCAGCTGTTGCCGGCGAGGCTTTTGCAGCGGGCGATGCCCCCGGAGACGCCGTCGGCACCATGTTCTGAATCTTCGTACTAATTCCCGCGACCAACTTCCATTCGCCATTGCGTTTGGCGAAGGTGTCAACGAAGCGATACTCACCGCTGATGTCGATCTGCTTGGCGCCTGGCGGATTCAATTTGCCGTTTTTCACGATGGTGCGGCCGGACACTACAGCCGAATCTTTGTCGAGCACATTTACCTTCAGGTCGGCAATCTCGACCGAGTCGGCATTGACCATTCCTTGCTCTGTGTCTTTGGCGTCCTGTTCGCGGTTGCCGAGGCTGCCGTCCGGATAAATCAGAATTGCATCGTCGGCGTAAACTCGGCGTACGGCTGCACCGTCTTTCTCTTTCATCACCCGCGGCCAGTCGTTTTCGATACGCAACAGTTCCGCTTCAATGGCGGGCCGATCGACCGCTGCGCTGGACGTGTCGTTAGCGCTCGGAACATTGGTGGTCTCGGTGGTCGGCTGGCAAGAGCTTAAGAACAGAACCGTGGAGGCGAGAGCAGTTAGGGCTAAAAAGCCTTTTCGTTTCATTGATTCACTCCTTCTATTTTGTTGACGCCTGAAAGGAAGAACAAGATTCCTTCCCATCGGATTGTTTAAAGCAGGACAAGCGTCGCAGGCTCGTCCGGCTAATGCTTATTTGAAGATTCCGTGTGAAATTTCCCTCTGCTTCTATGCCAAAAACCTCGTCGGAGTCAATAGTTGTTTCATGCCGAAATGTTTTCTCGGCGACTCCGCCGCAGATAAACGCACAGGGAGCTACTCGAAACGCGTCAGCGTAGAATTCGCAGTAGTGGGTCAGTTTGGTGGTGGCACGCGCATCTTGCG
>JANMVC010000357.1:0-3471 GCA_031392315.1 Pyrinomonadaceae bacterium
CGCCGAACAGACCTTGGGGCTGCACGAGCTTATTGTGAAAGCTCACGACCGGACTATAGTCATCTTGGAGCGACATGGTTCATATCTGACCTGAAATGTTTGTAGTCTGCGGATAGACCATGATCGAAACAACACGCCTGCAACTAATCCCCTGCGAGTTGGCACACTTCGAAGCCATCATTCAAGACCAAGCTCGGCTCGCTGCTCTGCTGCAAGTGAAATTAGCTGAAGACTGGCTCGGCTTCGATGCCGCCAGCGAGGCAATGCGGCCAGCTTACGAGTATCTCAAGTCTCATCCTTCCGCGCTGGGCTGGTGGACTTACCTCTTCGTTAACAAACCTGACCGCACGCTCGTCGGACTCGGCGGATTCAAGGGCGAAGTGAACGACGACGGCATGGTGGAGATTGGTTATGCGATTGCGCCGGCCTATCGCAGGCGGGGTCTGGCGGCTGAGGCTTCGCGCGGCATGATCGAATACGCGTTTGGTTATCCGGAAATCAAGCGGGTGGATGCGCATACACTGCCGGAACGAAATGCGTCCACCGGCGTTTTGGAAAAGGTGGGGATGAAACTTCTGGGGACGGTGAATGACCCGGACGACGGCGAGATTTGGCACTGGAGTTTAAACCGCAACAACTATCGCAGGGGTTGACCTTCTTCATTCCACACTCCCAAACTGCGCGAGCTTTCTGGTTCGGAGTTCCGCCTCACTTCAAAACCCGCGTAAACGCGGAACTCCCAAACATGGTCCTCGTCGGTCGCTTTAACCAAGGCAGTCGATCACGGCACCAGCACAACCTTCCCGATGTTTTTCCGCGCTTCCATGTAACTGTGCGCCTCGCCTGCCTGCGCGAAACTAAACTCCTTATCAACGTGAGGACGAATCCAACCGTTGGCCACGCCCGCCATGATCGCCTGAACCCATTCCGCGACTTTCTCCTGCTCGTGCCACATATGGCCCAGGTTTAATCCAAACACACCACGGTTCTTGCTCAGCAATCCCAGCGGATGAAACCGTGGCATCTGCACGGCGGCCTTCAACAGCTTTAACTTGCCCTTCAGTCCATTCGCCGACGCGGTAGACACTCCAAACATGCCGAGCCGCCCCGTCGTCCGCAAAGCTGCGTAACTCTTCTTCCAATGGCTGCCGCCAATCGGATCGATCACTAACTCCACGCCGCGATCGTTAGTGAGTTTTTTCAGGACCGGCAGCCAATCCTGATTGCGATAATCAATCGGATGGTCGAGGCCGCGCGCGCGGAGGAATTCATGCTTGCCGGGACTCGCCGTCCCGAAAGTTGTCGCACCAATGTGCTTCGCGATATCGAGCGCGGCCAGTCCCACTCCGCCACCGGCGTTGTGAATCAAAACTGATTCACCTTGGCGCAGGCCGCCCATCGCCACCAACAGCGCGTAGGCGGTCAGATAATTCACCGGCACCGCGGCAGCTTCTGCAAAACTGAGCGATGCGGGCTTCTCAAATATCTGGTTCGCACCCACCGTTACCATTTCCGCCTGACCCTTGAAGCGTGTCATCGCGACCACCGCTTTGCCAAGCAGTGTCTCGTCTGCATCCGCGCCCAACGATTCCACGACGCCGGCAACTTCATAGCCCATCACGCAGGGCTTCGGCGGTCCATCGGGATAGAGCCCCTGCCGAGCCATGATGTCTGCGAAGTTTAAGCCCGCCGCTTTCACGCGCACGACCACTTCACCCTTGCCGGCTACCGGATCGGGCGCCTCCTGAACTTGCAAGACCTCAACGCCGCCATTTTTAGTTGTCACTACTTGTCGCATCGATTTCCTCCTCAAAGGATGCAAGGTTACTTCCAAATCAGTGCTTTGTCTCTAATCGCGTGCAGAGTTAAGGGAGCGAACAGGCATGATCCACTAAACCACACCAGGTAACACTAAAACTTTGTTCGTGAACTTTCGTGTGACTTCGTGGATCATTTTGCCGACGCGCGCGGCGTGCGGGTTATACTCCAGATGTTTCGCGACCCGTTATCAATGCTTACGCTGCTCAACATCTCAAACATCGCCCTGATAGATGAGTTGCGTGTCGAGTTTAATCACGGCCTCAATTTGCTGACCGGCGAGACGGGCTCAGGAAAATCGATCATCGTGGATGCGCTCGGCGTTTTGATCGGCGGACGTTTCAACTCCGACCTGCTCAAGACTGGCGCCGAGCGCGCGTTTATCGAAGGCCTGTTCTCCGTCGCCCGAAGCGCGGAACTGGAAACACTACTGTCTGGGGCCGGAATCATCGTCACCACGCTCGATCAGGAGGAGCGCTCAAGAGCGGAGAGACCGGGCAAGAATCCTGCGGGCGCTCCGTTTGAGTTGATCATCCGTCGCGAACTGTCTGCCTCCGGCCGTAACAAGATTTTCATCAATAATCAGCTCGCGACCCAGGCATTGCTGCGCGAAGTGCGTCCTTTCCTGGTAGACATCCACGGCCAGGGCGATCAGCAAACGCTTTTCAACTCAGAAACCCATCTTGAGTTGCTCGATGCATTCGCTGGAACGGCCGTCACCGCGTTGCGCCAGGAGGTGGCCGCGTCGTTCAAGCATTGGAGCGCGCTCAAGCGCGAACTCGACAGCTTGCAATCCGACGAGGCGGAAAAATTTCAGCTGGCGGATATTTTGAAGTTTCAGATTCAGGAACTCGAGCGCGCCGAACTCGCCATTGGCGAAGACACAACTCTCGAGGAAGAGCGGCGGCGTTTGGTGAATGTCGAGAAGCTGACGCTGCTCTGCAATGAGAGCTACGGCATGATCTACGAAGATAAGGCTGCGGCGCTCACCCGCGTGCGCCTGGCGGCGAAACAGATTGAGGAGTTGGCGGGTTACGAATCAAGCTTTCGCGATTACCTGGAAGGACTCGAGCAAGCGCGGTCGGTTTTGGAAGACCTCGCTTTTTCCCTGCGCGACTTCTCCGACAAGCTCGAATTTTCTCCGGCGCGTCTTGAGCAGATAGGAGATCGACTCGCCGAGATATCCAGCCTGAAGCGGAAGTATGGCGGCTCGATCGAAGCGGCGCTGGAACACCTGGCGCGGTCTGAAGATCGACTGCGGCAAATCGAGCAAGCAGGCGAGCGTGAGTCGGAAATCAAGGTGGAACTCGAAGGCGCGCGCGCGGCATATGTTGACACCGCCGGGCAGCTTCATCGCGAACGCGGACGGGCGGCGAAAAAATTTGAACGGGCGGTTGAAGCAGGCCTCGGCGAAGTGGCGATGGAGAATGCGAAGTTTCAAATTCAGATCGATGCGCCTGACGCGACGAACGCGAAAGTTTCAGAAGATCGAGGTCACTTTACGGCGCGCGGGATCGATCAGGTGGATTTCTACTTTTCTGCGAACCCTGGCGAAGACGTGAAGCCTTTGGCGAAGGTGGCTTCGGGCGGCGAGGCGTCGCGCCTGATGCTGGTGCTGAAGACGGTCGCAAACGCTTCGGAGTTTCCGCGCAC
>JANMVC010000296.1:0-1913 GCA_031392315.1 Pyrinomonadaceae bacterium
CAGATAGCCGTCATCGAGCAACAGTTGGAAGAAACTCGCGGCAGCGCGAAGTCGACCCTGACGGTTAATCTGGAAACGAATTATCGAAAGGCTCTCGCGCGCGAAAAGACCCTGCGCGAATCGTTTACCAAACAACGCGCCGAGACAGTTGCGCAAAATCAGGCGGCGATTAACTACAACATCCTGAAGCAGGAAATTGAAACCAACAAAGGACTGCTTGAGGGCCTAATGCAGCGGTCGAAGGAAAACGACGTGTCCATGGCCGGCACGCCCAACAACATCCATGTAGTGGACTATGGCGCCATACCGGCCGGCCCAATCGGTCCGAGACGCATGCAGGCGATCATGTTCGCCACCATTCTGGCGCTCGCTTTTGGTATCGCACTGGCGCTGTTCCTTGAGTATCTGGATGACACCATCAAGAATCCAAACGATATCGAAAGCGGCTTGCGGCTGCCCGCCCTGGCTGTAATTCCGCTCGCCGGCAAAACAGGCAAGCGGTTGCCGTCCATCACCAGCGTTCTGCATCGTGGCAATGGAAACGGCAGAGGGCCGGAGCTGTTAATCAATACCGATGGCCCGTCGCAACAGGCGGAGGCCTATAAGCATCTGCGGACCTCGCTGCTGCTTTCCACACCCGGCCGGGCGCCGAAAACTTTGCTGGTAACTTCCAGCGTCCCCTCCGAAGGGAAGACAACCACGGTAGTAAACACCGCGACTGTGCTGGCTCAAACGGGCGCCAAGGTTCTGGTAATCGACGCTGACATGCGCCGCCCGCGCTTGCATCACGTTTTTGGTTTGAGTAACACCGCGGGCCTGAGCGCCATCCTCTCGAGTGAAATCACCGAAGCGGAAACGCTCGCCAAGATCAATCAGTACAAAGACACAAACATTTATCTGTTGAGCTCCGGCGCGATCCCGCCCAACCCGGCGGAGTTGCTCGGTTCCAACCAGATGAAAGGCTTGCTCGACCTGGCCGGAGACTTCTTCCAGTACATCGTGATTGATTCTCCGCCAGTTGCTTCGTTTACAGACGGCGTGTTGATTTCATCGTTGGTGGATGGCGTGTTGCTGGTGGTCCATGGCGGCAAGACGTCGCGGCAAGTGGTGAAACGCACGCGCCAGATGTTGCAAGAGATAGGCGCGAAGATTATTGGCGTCGTCCTCAACAAGGCAGAGATTCAGGCGGGCGATTATTACTACTACCACTACGACTACAAACCCAACTACCCAAAAACAATCTCCAACGGAAACGGCCACGCCGAACATGCTCCAATTTCGCTGGCACGACTCGCCAGCGAGAAGGCCGTTGCCGCTGATCAATCATCGATGAGCGCGTCCTAACCCTGGTAGTATTCCGGCTTGGCGTCTCTTCCGCGCGCTTATCCTGGGAGCGCAGGCATCCGTGCCTGCAATGAGCGCGAAGCGCGAACCCCGCCTTAGTACCCTTCCGGATACTCACCGCAGAGACGCGGAGCACGCCGAGTTGCCGCGGAGTTTTGAGATTAGGTCATTACCCTCCAGCAAGTTCATTTGCGAATCCGCAATAACTCGACTTATTATCTTTCCCCTCGTTCTTCGCTGCCGGAGTGGCGAAATTGGTATACGCACCAGACTCAAAATCTGGCGAGGTCAAACTCATGTCGGTTCGAGTCCGACCTCCGGCACCAACAGTAAACATTAAGTCTGACCCGAATTGAGTGGCGTTGCCTCCCGCCTCGACAACCAAGCGCCCAATCACTAGAATCAGTCCCATAGCCCCCTCGAAAAACCGTACTCTCCCGCAGCGACGGCAATACGTCGAAAGGTATAAATCAATGAGAAAGATATTTTCTGTTCTGGTACTACTAACGTTTATGGCGCTTTTGGCGGCCCCGGTGGATGCAAGAACCTGCGGCAGGCTGCGGCACCGA
>JANMVC010000384.1:0-8130 GCA_031392315.1 Pyrinomonadaceae bacterium
GAGGCCGTCGTAGAAAGGTGTGCCGTTGCTCGAACCCAGCCTTTCAATCGCGAGCCGCAACTCCCGGCGATCGCTCGTGAGTTTTGTCAGCACTTCGGGCGCGGTAATTGCCACCCTGCCCTGTCGAACCGTATTGAAGCCAACAATCGCTACGCGATCTCCGGGACGAAGCGCCTCAACGAAGGCATTGGCAGCCTGCCGAATCAGCGCGACGTCAGCGCGGGTCGAACCAGAACTGTCCAACAAGAGCGCGATTTCAAAAGGAGTTTCGGTGGTCGCGAAATCTGTGATCTTCTGTTGCCGCCCGTTCTCAAAAAGAAGAAAGTTTTCGGTGCGCAATCCTGCCAACGGTCGGCCGTCGCGGTTGGTAACCACGGTGGGAACCGAAACGAGTTGCGTATCCACCCGCACCACATCGCCTTCATCAACTTCGTCGTTCGCGGAACTCGTCGCACCGGGCTTCTGAGCAGTTCCGCCATCAACAGTCACGCGGCGCGGGCGTTGTTGCGCTGGTTCCTGCCCTAGGACCGTAGCCATCCAGGGAAGGCCAAGGGACACCCCGGTGTAAACCAAAACCAAAAACGCGAGTAGGCGGAAGAATCGCATTGCAGTCTGATCGTAGCCGATTAAAAGGATGTTTTGGGGAGCCAAGCTAGCAGTCTTGATGTCCAAACTATAACTGGGAAAACGCGAGACTGCAAAATTATCCACACCCGAAAGAAGCGCTATCGGAACGATCCACTAAATTACACGAAATGCCACAAAAGTTCTTCGTGTTAGTTAGTGTGATTTGGTGGAGCGTTCTGTCTTTCAGAGTTGATGAAAACAGTAAGTCAGGTTTTTGCTGAATGCGAGTCGACCTGTTTGAACGCTCGCCTTGACACCCCAGCTACCTTCTCTTAGCATGACCACTCGTCATGGTTAAGTGACGAGGCTCTTTGGATTCGGTTATTTCGGGCACGTATGTCAATGGTAGACGGCTTCCCTTACAAGGAAGAGGTTGGGGGTTCGAGTCCCTCCGCGCCCACCAGTGTAGATGTTAGATTCCAGATGCTAGATGCTGGCGGTCAGGCGCACGGTAGTTAGCAACATCTAGCGTCTAGCATCTCAAATCAGGTTTCCCATGCGGAGTCGTAGTTCAGTTGGTTAGAACGCCGGCCTGTCACGTCGGAGGTCGCGGGTTCGAGTCCCGTCGGCTCCGCCATTTTGAAGCGGTTGCACTTCAGTTAAAATGAAGGGCAACCGCTTTTCAATTTTTGTTACGTCGAACCTAATGGGTAACTAATGACAATTACCAGGGGTAGATACAAGTTTGCCATTAAGAGAACTGCATACGGCTTAGGACTTTTTACTTTGGAACCCATCCCAAAGGGAAAACGCATCATCGAGTACACCGGTCCTTACGTTACGAACGAATACGTGGAAAACAGACCCAACGGTAAATATTTCTTTGGCGTTAATTCGAAGTGGACTATCGACGGCACGCCGCGCAGCAACACCGCCCGTTATATCAACCACTCCTGCCGTCCCAATTGTGAAGCCATCATCAGCGGGCGTCGCGTGTGGATATGGTCCAAGCGGGGAATCAAAGCTGGCGAAGAGCTCTCGTACAACTATGGGAAAGACTATTTTGATATTCACATGGCCCAGAATTGTAGGTGTGAGAAGTGCCTTGAAGGAAAAAAGAAGCGTTAAGAGTTTTTCATCAGGTGCGGATAAAGACTAACCACGAAACACACGAAAGTTCACGAACGATTTAGTGTTGCTTCGTGTGGTTTAGTGGATAGTTTCTGACTAGAACTTCTGACCTAAACGAGTCCGTCATTCCTGGTAGACACATGATCTCAGTCGCTGAAGCCATCCGGATTGTTCAGGAACAGACCCCCGCGCTTCCCACAGAAAGCGTGGGTTTGGCTGAAGCGCGCCGCCGAATCCTTGCAGAAGATGTTGTGGCTGATTCCGATCTGCCGCCGTTTGACCGATCGCAGATGGACGGATACGCCATTCGCGCGGCTGATGTCGCTGAAGCTCCGACGAGTCTGCGAATGGTTGGCGAATCCGCCGCGGGCCGCGGCTGGCACCAGAAGATGCAAACGGGCGAAGCTGTTCGCATCATGACCGGCGCTCCCGTTCCTGAAGGCGCCGACAGCGTTCAGCAGGTGGAACTAACGAGGGAACTGGATGAGGGATCTGTGGTTGAGATTTTGCAGCCGGTAGTTGAAGGGCGATCGATCGTTAAGCGCGGCAGCGAGATCAAAGCCGGGCAGATCGTGTTGCACGCAGGCGAGTCGATCGGAACGGGTGCGATGGCCGTCCTGGCCTCTTTCGGTTACGCGCACGTGAAAGTGGGAAGGCAACCGCGGGTTGCAGTAGTTGCTACCGGCAGTGAATTAGTGGACGCCGCCCAAACGCCGGGTCAGGATCAGATACGCGATTCGAATAACTATTCCATCGCGGCGTATGCCGAAGCCGCCGGCGCGCAGGTCGTACGTCTACCTTTAGCTGGCGACGATAGGGAACTGCTGAAACGTCAGTTTACCGAAGCTGCTGAACACAGCGATGTTGTTATTAGTTCGGGCGGAGTTTCCGTGGGCGTCTACGACTTCACAAAAGCCGCCCTGCGTGAGCTCGGCGCCGAGATTTTCTTTGAAAAGGTGGCACTGCGCCCCGGTAAGCCGATAGTCTTCGCACGACTTCCAAACGGCGCTCTGATTTTTGGCCTACCAGGAAACCCAGTTTCTGTTTCAGTCACTTTCCATCTGTTCGCCCGCACTGCAATTCTGGCGATACAGGGCGCCAGCGAAACTGGATTGCAAACCGAGACGGCGGTTCTGGCCAAAGACTTGAAAGGAACGCCGGACCGCGAGAGTTACCTGCCCGCGGAATTGAGCACGAGCGACGATGGCAAACTGTTGGCGTTGCCCCTAAAGTGGGGTGGCTCGTCGGATTTCGTTTCGTTTGCCCGCGCGACGGCGTTAGTTATCGTGCCGCAGAGCGAGGTTTTGAAAGCCGGAGCAACCGCGCGAGTGTTGCGCATACCCGGTTAACAACGATTCAAGAACCAACGCGAGGTGACACCAAAGCGTTCGTATAGTTCGTGAGATTTCGTGGACCGGAGTTTGACGAATAAAGATACTCTCTCGGAGACCACCGCATGATTGAAACTGATCGCAAGAGCTGGGGTGCTGACGCGCACGAACGGAAGGTAGAGCATCTCTACGGCGGCGGAATAGAAAACTATCTGGACCACCACGATGGTTATTTGAACTTTGGACTCTGGGAAGACGGCATCAACGAATACATCAAGGCCGCGGAAAACCTGGTCCACCGGATGGGCACCATCCTCGGCTTGAATGAAAAAAGCAAACTGCTCGACGTGGCGCCCGGCATGGGCACGCAGGACATCTATCTCAGCCGAAACTTTTCGCCGCACTCCATCGATGGTCTCGACGTCACCTGGGGACACGTCGAACATGGGCGTCGCCGCGCCCGCGAAGCACAGTTAGAAGATCGCGTCAGCTTTAGTCACGGCACTGCAACTGCGATTCCCTTCCCTGACCAGACGTTTACCCACGTTTTGAGTATCGAAGGACCTGAGCACTTTGATACGCGGGAGAAGTTTTTGCACGAAGCCCGGCGGGTGTTGCAGCCAGGCGGCGTGATTGCCATGGCCGACTTCATCGTGAAACGGCAACCACGCAATCCGATTGAAAAAGTAGTGGCCGAAGCCGCGCGAAGTTTATGGAAAGTGCCCAAGGCAAACGTGTACACCGCGGAGGTCTACGCCGATAAGATGCGCGGCGCCGGATTTGAAAATATTACGATTGAAGAGTGTGGTGCGTTAGTGATTCCTGGTTACTACTTCGAACAAATGAAGCCGGAGACTATCAAAGCGATAACCCGAATTCGCGGTTTCATGTTAGCGCGTTTGAGTTTGCTGTTGGACATTGCCGTCTATCGTGGGTTCACGATGGGGCTGTTGGAGTATGTGCTGGTGCGCGGCGAACGAAGTTAGATTGGTTGTTACTCCGCCTCCCCAACACCCCGGTTAGTTTCCGTTCGCAAAAAATGAGGGAGCGAACAACCGGCGTGGTGGCCTGCTTCAGGCAGACGTTTGACGTTGGGCTCGTTTCAATTCGTTAACCTTGGCGGTTTGAATTCCGAACCAGGCTAGTGCGCGCTCAAGCCTGCGGAAAAACTTGATCTTATTCAAGAGCGGATTGAGCCAACCGTTGGTGATGCAGTAATGGGATTCAAATGGCTCGGTATGATGCAGCTCATGATGCTTTGGTTCTAAGACCAGCCGGAGCCGCTGCAACGGTCGCGCATAGGCCGGTGGGTTTTCGGAATGCGCCCACTTGTGAAACTGATTGGTCGCCACAGTCGCCGCCGCCATTAGCGCCGTGCACAAAACGGCAAAGGCCAGCAGGCCGTGGTCAGTTAACCACAGCAGCACCAGGGACAACGACAGCACAGGCAGCGCGAGGATGCAGACGTTCCCCACAGTTTCCACGAGATTGTGTGTGCAAATATCGCGCGGGTAAATGTGATGCCTGCGAAACGGTTTGACCAAGCTTGGGCCAACGATGGGCGTGTCTTCCGAGCAATACGTGTCCGCCGCCCAATGAACAACTCCGGAAACGAGATCGCCGCCCAACACGCCGAGCGGCAGGGCGATGGCTAACAACCAGAGCAGTTCGAGTTCGTAGAGTCGGGCGCCTGACCAATAGACATTGAGGGCAAACAGAATAGGAAAGAGGAGCGACGTTGAATATTCCAGAAAAGAATGCAGCGGCGCTGAATGTTCCTCAAGACCGCTATAACCGGATGCCGGGTTGGGCTTTGCAACGGAAGCTGACATGAATATAAGAATCGTGCTCCTGAACTAAACTATTCTACGATGTCCACCCAGCGATCGGATTTGTGTACCTGGAGTTGTAATGGGATTATTCTGCTATGCTCCCGAAAATGCAATAGCACAAAGGTGATCCACCACACTCAGTTTTCAGCAATCGATGAACATGAAGAAACTCTCCCATTTGGATGATGAAGGACGCGTCAGGATGGTGGACACCAGTGAGAAGGCGATGACCACGCGGCACGCGGTTGCGTCTGGCCGCGTGCTCATGTCGCGGGAAACCGTGACCGCGGTGCAGGAACATCGCACACCGAAAGGCGATCCACTTGAAGCGGCGCGCCTGGCCGGCATCATGGCAGCCAAGCGCACCGCCGAGCTGATACCGCTTTGCCATCCGCTGCCGCTGACCTTCGTCGATGTGAAGGCGACGCTCCAGGACTATGGCGTCTATCTCGAATCTACTGTTTCAACAAACGCCCAGACCGGTGTCGAGATGGAGGCGTTGACTGCGGTAGCCGTCGCGGCGCTGACGATCTACGACATGTGCAAGGCCCTCGACAAGGGGATCGTTATTGCCGATGTGCGTCTGGAAGGTAAGACAGGCGGGAAATCAGGCGACTACAGTCGAAAAGCCCATATTCACAAATAGAAACCGTCGACTATTCCGACGGAATTATCCGTAGAGGCGATTCTGTGAGGCAGCGGTTTTCTACAAGATTTGCGTACTGGTTTTTCTGCCCTCCGCTGGTGGGCTTGCTGCTGCTTCTTTCAGTTCAACTTGCCGACGGTGATCTGCACGTCTTCCTGTGGATTAACCGGGTCAGCAGCTTCGCAGGATCCATGTTCTGGATAGGTTTGACTACTCTTGGGGATGGGCTGGTCGTGTGGGTTTTGGTCTTACCCCTCGTTCGACGCAAGCCGAACTTGATTTGGGCAATGCTTTTTTCCTGGCTGCTCGTGACGCTCTGGGTACAGGGACTCAAATTTCTTATCAACACTCCCCGCCCCCTGGCGGTACTATCGTTCGGCAATTTCAATCTCATCGGTGCGCCTTACCAGTCGAAATCCTTCCCTTCCGGACACGCCGCGACGGCTGCGATGGTTGCCGCCACCTTCTGTATATTCTTCAGGCAAGAATGGATATATGCAGCAGTGATCGTCATAGCCGTAATGGTGAGTGTTTCGCGCATTGCCATGGGTATTCACTGGCCAACCGATGTGCTTGTCGGTTTTCTTGGCGGATGGTTAACAGCCGGTTTAGGGTACCAACTCGCCGCGAGGCTAGGTTTGGGAGCCCATTTTATTGCACAAATCGCCTTCGGCCTTATCCTTTTTGGCGCGGCAGTCAGGATGTTGTTCATCAACCATACTGATAATGTTCAAGCCTTCAGGGTACAACAAGCAATTGCCCTCGTGTGCATCATTGCTACCTTCTGTGAACTCTACCTCGGGTTGCGTAAAGTCAACCGTCACGATCCGGACTACATGAACGGGTCAGCCCGAAATTGACAGCGCCGCGGAACCTAAGCTCATTACACCGCGTATTGGTAAAGTAATCTCGGATGCTGAACCAGTTGAGAACGCCTCGGTGAAAACAAAATAATTTCAAGTTCGGCCAGGGATGGAACTTGGCTAGTCACCCGAAACGACGATTGAGCGAGGTTCGCAAATCATGAAATTTAGTAGTTCCCGCATTTCCTACGAGACGCGCCCGCAAGCAAAATTGTTGCTGGCCGCAGCGGCTATCTCGATTGTCCTTTGGTTCATTCCGTTTGCAGAAATCCTAACGTATCCATTTCGCATTTTCGTTACCTTCATACACGAGGGCGGTCATGCAATTGCGGCTCTGCTGACCGGCAATTCGGTGGCAAGCCTAAGCGTGGCCGCAAACGCCAGCGGCGAAACCTACACCACGCAAGGCGGGTTGCTTTCGCAGATGTTCGTTTCCAGCGCCGGGTACATTAGTTCGATGGCATATGGCGCGCTCTTGTTGGTCTTGATTCGCCGCAGCATTGCGGCGCGCGCGGTGATGATCGGATCGGCAGGAATCGTTTTGACGTTGACTTTAATCTACGGAGTTTTCAAGCCAGTGATGGCGGGCGGGGCGTGGTCCGGTATTCCCTTCACGCTGTTGGCCGGGACCCTGCTGACGGTTGGCTTGGTGGCGGTAGCAAAGTTTGCCAGCGCGCGGGTGGCGTCGTTCTTCGTCAGTTTCCTTGCCGTGCAGCTAATCCTCAACGCGCTGCTCGATCTGAAAACGGTCTTCTTTCTTTCGTCACCTTTCGCGCCAGCAGTTCCGACAGATGCGATGAATATGGCCAACGCCACCGGCATTCCGGCCATGTTTTGGGCGACCGCCTGGATCACGTTGTCGATCGGAATTCTTTGGGTGGCGATGCGGGGTTACGTGGCGGGACGTAAACAAAAAGCTCTGACGGGTATGACCCTGGATGATCCGATGGGTTCGTTTGCGATTCCCGAACTGCCTTCAATTCAAGCGTCGAAAAGCAGAGTGGCTGACAGTAGTCCGATTTCCCGGTGAACGGGCGCTCAAAACCAAGCTGTAAACGATCAGGCAGAAGCCCGACCGTCTGGGAGGGCGCAGCAACTCTTACCAAGGAAATTTTGCCGACGCGCGAACGCCCTTGCTGACGCGCGGGCTTCTGCTGCGCGGGCTTCAGCCCGTCACTAAAACTGGTAACGATAACGCACCGTCACTCCTCGTCCGGCGCCGTCCACGCCCCAACTGATCCCGCGATACGACTTGTCGGCGATGTTCTCAAAATCAACGACCACTTCCGAACGATCACCAAAGCGCATCGCGCCGCGCAGTCCAACTAATCCATAACCCGGGACGGCCGTGAACATCGGCACGTTGCTGGTATCGGTGACGACCACACCGTTAATCGTGGCGCCAACTGGCAGCAGTCGGTTCTGAACCTGAGCGAGCGTCTCGCCTGTTGGGATCAGGATGCCGCCAGCCGATCTGCATCCAGTCGTCCCCGGTGTCGTCAGGCCGCGCACACAGGCTCCGCGGCGAAAAAAGTTTTGAATCGTTTCGCGCGAACGCGCCGCGCCAGTGCGCCGGTCGGACAGGTCGAGCGACGAAAGCCTTCGCTGACGGCCGGCGAGCGTTGAATAAGCCTCGACGTAAAAGCCCGAGCGTGGCTGATAACGCAAGCTGGCAAAACCTGTAGCGGGTGGAATGCCGCCTTCAACATTTGGCGGTAGGCCGTTAAGCAGACTATGCGCTCGGATGTAGGTGAAGTTTG
>JANMVC010000504.1:0-4385 GCA_031392315.1 Pyrinomonadaceae bacterium
TCTGACGCACTACGTCCGGCTCGAGTCGCGCTATAGCCGGCTGGTCGCCACCGCGCTGGAGGCCATTCTGCTGGCCGATGCGGATGGCCGGGTGGTGCTCGCCAATCCGGCGGCCGGCGAGCTCTTCGGCCGAACGCCGGCTGACGCATCACCAGCAATGGCGCCTGCACCGCCGTCGGCTCTCCGGGAATGCCAACCAAAACCAGTGCGCCGTTATATTTCAACATTTCCAGATAAACATTCAGATCGTGTGGCGCCGAAACGGTATCCAGAATGAAATCGAATTGCGCCGCGAGTGGTGCCAGCGCCGCCGGATCTTTGGTCACGACAAAGTGATGTGCCCCAAGATTTCGAGCATCCTCTTCTTTGCCAGGCGACGTGCTAAACACCGTGACATCGGCTCCCATGGCCACTGCAAACTTCACACCCATGTGGCCGAGTCCGCCCAGGCCCACAATCCCGACCTTGCTTCCCTCTTTCACGTTAAACCGTCGCAGCGGCGAATACGTGGTGATGCCGGCGCATAGCAACGGCGCCACCGCGGCCAGATTCTGTTCTGGCGAAACCTTCAGAGCAAACGCTTCGTCAACGACGATGTTGGTGGAGTAACCGCCGTACGTCGGGGTGGTCTCATCCATCTCCGTGCCGTTGTAGGTTAACGCAGTGTGCACTTCGCAGAATTGTTCGACGCCCGCTTTGCAGTTGATGCAGACACGGCACGAGTCAACCATACATCCGACACCAGCGGCATCGCCTTCCTTGAACTTCGTCACGTTGGCCCCAACCTCAGCCACGCGCCCGACAATCTCATGACCCGGCACCATCGGATAGATCGAACCACCCCAATCGTCGTTCACCTGATGAATGTCGGAATGGCAAACTCCGCAAAACTGAATTTCGATCAGTATGTCGCTTGCGCCAACCGCACGTCGTTCAAATGAAAATGGCTCCAATGCCCCTTTTACCTCTGGTGCCGCATATCCAAAACTTTTAGTCATTCTTGTTAACCCTTCGTCTGATGTTCTTGGTTTATTGATTTCGCCGTCACCTCCTTCCTCCAAAACCGGGAAGCGACGAACCCGAAATCTGCATAACGCTACCTACTCTAAAACGCAATGCTACTTCCTTGCAAAAGTGGAATCGAGAAGTCTTGCGGACGGCGCGGTGGATCGAGAGCCTGCGCAGCAGGCTCGCGGAATTCTTCTTCGTAAATCCGCTGCCTTGACGCCTTCGCGCGCAGATAAGTATAGTTATCCTTATAGTTTTACAGCCGTTTTTGAGCCTTCCCGAGTCGAACGCAACCGAGACTGTCGCTCATTTGTTTCATGCCGGATGAATCGCCGGTGACTCGCAAGACCGTTCCCGAATAACCGATGCGCGATCTCCGAAGACTCCTCAGCTACTTAAGTCCCCATAAAGGAACATTTGCGCTGGCTACCTTCGCGATGCTGCTGGTAGGCCTGCTCGAAATTGCTATCGGTGGGCTGATCGTTCCGATCTTCGATCAGGCGCTCGCGAAAGGCGGCGGCGAACGCACGCAGACGCTCTTTAGCCTGCAACGCATCATTCCGGACTCCGGAGTGGGAGCATGGAAAACAATTTCTCTCCTCCTGCTAGTTTTCACAATTGCCAAAGGAGTTGGCACCTACCTGTCTACAATTTGGATGGCGCGCATAGGCCAATCGGCAGTCTTGAAGCTACGTCAGGATCTTTACAGTCACTTACTCTCGCAGTCAGCAAGTTTTTTTGAGCGGCACCGTACAAATTATTTAGTTTCGCGTCTCGTCTCCAGCGCCGCCGCTATTGAGGCCTCAGTTGCGAATACGCTGCGCGATATGTTGCGTGAAGGTTTCACCTTGATCTGCTTCCTGGCCGCGTCGTTTTACTTCAGTTTGCGACTGACTCTCACATCGCTTGTTATTGCGCCTATCGTCGCCTTCTTGACAGCCAAATTTGGCACTGCGCTGCGCAACCTCTCGCGCGAGAGTTTTGAAGGGTATAAGGAACTAACGGACACGGCCCAGGAAGCGTTGTCGAATCACGCTATCGTCAAAGCCTATCGCGGCGAAGCTCGCGAATCACTCCGTTTCACTGAGGTAGCCAAACGAATTGTGCGCGCTAATTTTCGAACCGCCAAAATTTCAGGGTTTGCGCCGCCAGTCATAGAACTGATCGGCGTCGTCTTCGTAGTCTTTCTGCTATTCTTCGTCCAGCGCGAGATCGTCTCAGGCCGGATGAACCTGGCGCAGTTCGTGACCTTTCTCTTCTTTCTTTTTAGCAGTTACGATCCCATGCGCAAGCTTTCCAGACTGCACAACGCCATGGAGCAAGCGTTGGCTGCCGCGCAACACGTGTGGGAAGTGATGGACGAACATGCGGAGCTACCGGAAAAGAAAGATGCAGTCGCGCTCAAGCCACTAGCGCACGAAATTGAACTGAAAAGCGTTTCTTTCGGTTATGCCAACGAGGAACGGTCGGTGCTGCACAACGTGAGCTTGAAAATTCCGGCTGGCGAAATGGTAGCGCTGGTCGGCGAATCAGGCGGCGGAAAATCCACTCTGACGAAGCTCTTGCCGCGCTTTCACGATCCGGTTTCTGGCGGCGTCTACTGGGACGGCATCGATCTGCGCGATGCCACTCTCGCGAGTCTGCGATCTCACCTGGCTCTGGTCACCCAGGAGACAGTGCTATTTAATGACACCGTCCGCTACAACATCGCCTACGGAAAGCCGGACGCGACGCAAGCTGAAATCGAAGAGGCTGCCCGCATCGCTTTCGCGCATGATTTCATTATGGAGTTGCCCGAAAAGTATGAAACGATTGTGGGCGAACGCGGAATCTTTCTCTCGGGTGGACAACGGCAGCGTTTGGCGATTGCGCGTTCGCTGCTGGTTGACGCCCCAGTGCTGATTCTCGATGAGGCGACGTCTGCGCTGGACGCTGAATCGGAGCGCTTTGTGCAACAAGCGATTGCTAACCTGATCCGTAACCGGACGACAATTGTCATCGCGCATCGTCTGTCGACTATTCGCCGAGCGAACACAATCGTGGTGATGGAAGCGGGGCGGATCATCGAGACGGGGAGCCACTCTGAATTGCTGGCGCGCGACGGCAAGTATCGAACGCTGTATGAGCTTCAGTTTGCGGATGAAGAAGAAGAGTTGACTGTTGGTCAATAAGAATTCATCCGCAGATTACGCAGATTACACCGCTTGCCTAAGGATGTCAGAACCAGTTTTCTAGCCTCTGCATGCTCAAAAGAGAATCTGCGCAATCGGCGTAATCTGCGGATAGTTTCTGCCGGTGGATAATAAGCGGACAAGAAAGCAGCAATTATGAAATCAATGACGGGATACGGACGCGGGTCGGCTGACGGCGAGGCCTTTGCCGTTTCGGTTGATCTAAAGACGGTAAACAACCGCTTCCTGGATGTGCACCTGCGACTGACCGGCGAACTCGCTTCGCTCGAGCCTCAAATCAAGCGACAGATTAGTTCGCGGCTGGCGCGCGGACGCGTCGATGTGACTGTGAATTTTGAGAAAACATCTCAAACGGCTTACGAACTGAATCGTCCGCTCATTGCTGGTTACGTCAACGCGCTCCGTGAAATGCAGCAGGAGTTTGATATCACCGGCGAGATCGATATCAACGTGCTCGCTCGTCTTCCCGGCGCGCTCCAGCCTTCGCGCGAAGGACTTAACGACGAGGTGGTCGCTGGGATTGAACGGGCAATTGGCCAGGCTCTGGACGAACTCGAACGCATGCGCGCGCAGGAAGGCGAAACTCTCCGCGCGGAGATGGCCGGACGCCTGGATAAAATCGAAACGTTTGTGCCGATTATCGAAAACGCGGCGGCGGGGCTGGTGGATGCGTATCGCCTGCGGCTGCAAAAGCGAATCGGTGAACTGCTCGACCGCAATGGTCAGGTCGTGGAGATCGATCCGGCCAGACTGGCTCAGGAAGTGGCGTATCTGTCCGACCGCAGCGACGTGAGCGAGGAGATGGTGCGCCTTCGGAGTCATCTGACGCAGTTTCGCGATGCGCTAAACTCCGCCGGCGAAACTGGCAAGATGCTGGACTTTCTGCTGCAGGAACTCAACCGTGAAGCCAACACCACTTTGTCGAAGTCAACTGATATGACTATTAAAGAAGCGGCGCTGGGAATTAAAGCTGAAGTAGAGAAGATTCGCGAGCAGGTCCAAAATGTCGAGTGAAATGTCGAGTGATATCGACCAAAGCGAAACCGGGATTAGCAATGCGCCAGCCATCGCAGAAAGGCGCGGCATTCTTTTCGTGGTTAGCGCACCGTCTGGCGGCGGCAAGGGCACGCTCATTCAGCGCGTGTTGAATAATGTCCCGAATCTTGGCTATTCTGTTTCCTTCAC
>JANMVC010000556.1:0-5197 GCA_031392315.1 Pyrinomonadaceae bacterium
GTTTCGGAATTGGACTACTCGAACCATTCAGGCTAAGATCGCAAACTAACAGTTTGCGTTACATTAAGCCGGCAAGCCTTGCCGCGCGATTTTTTCCATCACGTTGCAGAAGCGATCCAGCTCGCCGAGCGTGGTATAGACGTTTGGTGTGATGCGAATCCCTTGAAACTCTTCGTGAATGATCGGCGTCGTAAAGATGCGATGCTTATCAAACAAATAACTGCCGATGGCCCCAGGATTCATGCCCTCAATCTGCACATTCGCGATCGCGCACGATTGCTGCGGGTCAAACGACGTGTTGAAACGGACTTTGGGAAGGTCCTTCAGCCGGTTCATCCAATAACGCGAAAGATATCTGAGCCGCGCCTCCTTTCGTTTACCGCCCATGCCTTCGTGAAAAAGCAAAGCCTCGCCAATCGCCAACCTGGGCGCGGCGGAGTGCGTTCCAATCTCTTCAAACTTGCGTATGTCGTTCACATTTTTCGACTCAGCCGCCATCAACGGCCAGATGCGCGGAATCTTGTCGCGCTTGACGTAAAGCATGCCCGTGCCTTTCGGGGCGTAGAGCCATTTGTGCAAGCTGGTGCCGAAGTAGTCGCAACCAATATCTTTTTGCTGGAAATGAAACTGCGCAAACGAATGCGCGCCATCGACGATGGTTTCAATTCCGCGCGCGCGGGCCATCTCGCAGACAGCCTTTACCGGCGTGATCTGTCCGGTAACGTTTACCTGATGCATCATCAGGATGAGACGAGTGCGGCTCGTTATTCCGCGCTCAAACGCCTCGGTAATCTCGCTGAGGTTCTTCGGCGGAATCGGAATCTTGATCAACTTCAGCTTCAAACCTTCGCGCTGCTCGCGTTGCCTGAGCGTGGTCAGCATGCGCGGATAGTCCTGAGTGGTTGTCAGAATCTCATCGCCCGGTTTGAAGTCCATACCCATCAAGAGAATCTCCAGCGACTCTGAAGCGTTACGCGTAATCGCAATCTCTTCGCGGTCGCAACCAAACACTTCGGCGAGGCCGGTGCGAATCGTCTCTGACTGCGGCTCGAGTAGTTGCCACATCGTGTAGGCCGTGGCGTCTTCCTGCTGCCAGATGTAACGCACGAGCGCTTCGGTAACGATGCGCGGACTGGGCGAGACGCCGCCGTTGTTCAAGTTGATAATGCCGCGGGTGACGGAGAAGGATTGTTGAATGACGCTCCAGTAGTCTTCATTCATCGCCGCCTGCTCAGGTGTCAAATGCGCAACTGATTTGGTTGCCGCGGCAACTTCGCTCAATAGCGACGCCACGGTGGCCGAAGAAAGCGCAGCGAGCCCGAGACCCTTGCCGGCCAGGGAAAGAAAGTTCCGACGGTGCAATGCAGTTGAACTCGTCATAGTAGATTGCCTCGGCGATATCATGAAGGTCGGACAGGATTCACAAGATAAACAGGATGGAGTGTGAGCAAAGACAGGGATTTTGGTGCAGTTATCATGTTCATCTTGTCAATCCTGTCAGGACTATTCCTGTTCGTAAACAATCTCGCCATTAATGACCGTCATCAGGTTGCGCGTTTTCAGTAGCTCCATCTCAGGAATTTTCATAATGTCGGCCGACAGGATCGTGAAGTCTGCTAACTTGCCAACTTCAATCGAGCCGCGCAGTTTTTCTTCAAACGCCGCAAACGCGGGCCAGATTGTAAACATTTTCAACGCCTGCGCGCGGGTGACAGCTTCTTCTGGATGCCAGCCCTCGCCAGAAAAACCTTTCATGTCTTTCCGCGCGGTGGCGGCGTAAAACTCGATCATCGGTTCACCGCGTTCGACCGGCGCATCGGAGCCGCCGGGAATAATCGCCCCCGATTTGATTAACGAAGACCACGCGTAGGCGCCGGCGAGTCGCTTGATTCCCAGGCGGCTGGGAGCGAAGTGCAAGTCGCCAATCGCATGCGAAGGCTGCATCGAGGGAATCACGCCGAGTTTGGCGAAACGCGGAATATCTACGGGGTTAATGATTTGCGAATGCTCGATGCGCCAGCGTGGGTCGCCAATCTTTCGCTCGCGTACCGGGACCGCTTTGAACGCCTGCTCATAAGCATCGAGAATGAAACGATTGCCACGGTCGCCGATTGCATGAGTTTCGATCTGCACGCCTTTACGTAGAGCCTCAACGAGAAATGGCTGCAAGTCTTCCTTCTTAATCGTCATGAATCCGGAAGTGTCAGGCTTGTCGGAATAAGGTTCGAGAAGCGCGGCGCTGCGCGAACCCAGCGATCCGTCAGCATAGAGTTTGACCGCGCGCACAGTGAGCCGATTCCCGTGCTCTCCGAGAATTGGGCCTTCTTTGAAAAGCTGGTCCGCCTGCGTACCGGGCGCCGAGAGCGCTCGGTAAACGCGCAGCTTGATCTTGCCCTCGCCGTAAAGCTTTCTTAACAGCGCGACCTCCAGATAGTTGCCGCCCGCGTCCTGCACCTGCGTCCAACCGAGTTCGATGTTGCGCTTCACACCAAGCAACAGCGCGCGTTCAGTTTGTTCCGGGGTTGGTCCGGGAATATGGCGTTGAACTAAATCCTGCGCGTTATCCAGCAGCATCCCGGTGGGCTCACCGCTCTTGTCTTTGGAGATTTCACCGCCGAACGGGTTGGGCGTGTTTCTGTCAACGCCAGCGAGTCTTAGCGCGGCACTATTGGCAACCGCGCCATGCCCATCCGCGCGATCGAGAAACACAGGATTATTTGGCGCAATCTTGTCGAGGTCCCCACGCGTCGGAAACACCGGAGGCTTCCAGAAGGTTTCGATCCATCCGCGACCCGTTACCCACTCGCCTGCCTTGGCCTGATCAACGCGAGCCTTAACTTTCGCCAGGAAGTCTTCGAGACTCGTGATGCCTTCGAGGTTAAGTGTGATCTCGCGAAAGCCAACTCCAAAAAGATGGTGATGCGCATCAGTCATCCCCGGCACCACCGTTTTGCCTTTGAGATCCACAACGCGTGTGTTCTGCCCCACATACCTTTGCGCGCCGCCGTTTGAGCCGACGAAGATAATGCGATCCTTGCGAACTGCCACGGCTTCAGCCTTCGGGCGCGCATCGTTGACCGTGTAGATGTTGCCGTTTTTGAAAACAATGTCGGCGACGGTGGGTTGTTGAGCGACCAATGAAACGGGAAGAGCCGAAAGCACTACGACCAGAAGCCAAACGAAAACTTTCATATGTTTTTTGAACTGAACGACGCGGGACGGGATTACAAGAGCGAGAGTTTTATATCACTTGCTCGTAAGAAATTATAGGTATAATCCGACCTCAAAAGACTCCCGGGGAAACTTATCATGAAAACGGAAACACTTAATCTCAACCCGTCGCGCGGCGCGACGACGGCACACGTAGCGCGTCCGGAAACGGAGACGACCGCGGCTGTCTTATTAATTCAGGAATGGTGGGGCATCAACGATCACATTCGTGACCTCGCCAGTCGCTTCGCCAATGAAGGTTATGTCTGCATCGCGCCGGATCTCTACCGCGGTAAGCTGGCAAAGGATCCTGAGGAAGCAGCGAAAATGATGCAGGGTTTGGCGACTGAAGACGGACTGGAAACAATTCAGGCCGCGATTGTCGAGGCGAAGCGCGCTTACAATGTGGCGAAGATCGGCATCACAGGCTTTTGCATGGGCGGCACGTTTACGCTGCACGCCGCCTGTGAAATGAATGAATTGGCCGCTGCCGCGCCTTTCTATGGCGACATTCCCCCCGAGGATGTTTTGCAGAAATTAGAAGTGCCAACGCTCTTCATCGCCGGCGAACGCGACGCCTGGATCAATCCCGAGGAGGTCAACACGTTACGAGAAGCTGCGCGTAAGTATGATCTGCCGGTGGAAATTGTTAGCTACGACGCCGACCACGCCTTCTTCAACGACACCCGACCCGCGGTTTACGATGCGGAAGCAGCAGCGGACGCGTGGCGACGGGTGCTTGAGTTGTTCAAGAAACATTTAGCACAGGCTCAACCAACCGGTGCTTAACAAGCAGAGTCATCCTCGCTTCGCGGCTTTCTAATGAGTCTGCGTCAAGGCCAGCCCATCCAGGTAATCCTTGAGTTCGGCATGCCCTCCATGGTCAGCCCAGCCAGCGGGCGTCGAATGGACCTTGGTGTCTTTAATGTCTACGTTCGCGCTCTGTTGAATAAGAAACTCAGCCATCGCTCGATGGCCGTTGAGCGCCGCGTAGTGTAGACCCGTTCCCGAGTAATCAAAGCCGGGTGGGATCGCATTGACTTCAGCGCCTTTCTGCAATAACAACCGCGCGGCGTCGATGTGATTGTGCATGCAGGCATAGACGAAGGCGTTGTTGATGATGTCCCGCGCGTCATCGGACCACGCGGCGACTTTCGCTTGTAACTCTTCCTTTATCGTGCCACTCACGTTCGGCTCTTGCAGTCCGCCAAACGGCCAATCGATCTTGCCGGCTTCCGGCTTTAGGCTGCCGTCGCTCCGGAAGAAACCTTCGATCAAATCTGTCCGCCCAAGGCCCGCCGCCAGACGCAGGTTATGCACAGTCGCACCGCGCGCGAGCAGCAGCGTTATTACGCGCTGATTATTCCAGTACAAAGCCTCCTCGAGCGGCGACCAACTGCCGGCGCCGTTGATGGCTGCTCCGCAATCAAGCAACAGCGCGGTGATCTCGACATTGTCTATGCAGGCTGCGGCCCCGAGCGGCCCATTGATCTCGGCGCCGGCGTCGATCAGTACTTGCGCCATTTCGACTTTGTTCGGCACGTCCAAGGCGACCAGCGCCAAACACTGGAGCAGCGTGGGATGACTTCTGGCGGAGCGAGCAGTCGCTAGTGATGGATCCTGACGCAGCAGCGCCCGGAGGCCTTCAAGATCACCGGATTTGATGGCAGCTATTGCCGGATAGAATTTTGCGTCCATCAGAGTTCCCTAGTCAGTGGGTTCCTTATCCGGATTCAAGAAGTGTTCTAACTCACTTGCAGATGGCAGCGCGGTGCGTGCGCCAAGCGCGCGACACTTCAAAGCCGCGACCGCATTAGCCATCCGCAGGCTCGTCTCAATATCTTCGCCGCGCAAGAGTCCATAAAGAAATCCTGCGTGAAATGCATCGCCGGAGCCGGTTGTGTCGCGACAGCCACCCGGCACGTCATAAGCGGGCGCTGCGAGAAACTGTCCTTCGCAATAGACCAGCGCGCCATCCGCACCTTTC
>JANMVC010000625.1:0-4459 GCA_031392315.1 Pyrinomonadaceae bacterium
CATATTCAAAGTCCCTAAGAATCTTGTTAAACAAAGCTGAAAGTATTTACTATCACATATTATAGTATAGTAATTACTTTCATTTTTCTTGAGTGCCGCGGCTCCGTCGTTAATAGCCTTGCCACTGGGCTGGCCCGCGACGCGCTTCAAGAGATCGTCCACCTGTTTACGCACTTCGCGAATCTGGATGATCGCATTGTGCGTTTCCGTCACCTTGTCGCGTATCCTTAAACCCAACTCGAGTTGCTTTGCATAGTCGGCAGCAGGAATCGACAGCCGAGGATCAGATTTCACTTCAAAGTTCTGAGTCACCGTCTGGCCGTCGACCGTAAGCCTTACTTGATACATGCCGGGCGCCACCCGCGGCCCGCGCATTTCGCCAGCCCACAAGATCATCCCAGGAAACCGAACCGACTCAGCATGGCGCAAGTCCCAAACAAATCGATTCAGCCCGACATCGGTTGTCAGACGCGGAGGCCCGCCGCGACCGAATGACTCTCCTTCCTCGCTCGTTGCGACGGGTTCGTCAGGTGGTGGCGTTGAAGCCGCAGACGCTGACGGTGCAGGCGACGCCACAGCAACTGGCGAAGCTGTGGTTGCGGGAGACGTGGCTGGGGCGGCCGCCCGCGGCGCCTTCGCGGTAAACTTCTGAATCGACTTTCCGTTCACATCGAGAAACTCCAAAACGACATCGCTCGTGGGTTTGGTCTTCAATGCGTAATAAATCACCGCGCCGTTTGGCGGATTTTTTCCGACAGTTGCGGTCGCGGGTAATGGAAATCCGCCGCCGCTCTGCATTCGATAGGTGTCCTCGGGTTTGAATAGAACGCTCGCTGACTCGGCGTCGCGGCCTACGTCCTTCATTTGATGAAGCACGGTCAGATCGTCCAGCACCCAAAAAGACCGGCCCTGCGTTGCGGCCACCAGGTCCCGCTCGCGTTTGTGAATCGCCAGATCGGTGATGGGAACGACGGGCAAGTTGAGTTGCAGCGGCTGCCACTCGCTCCCGTCGTCAAACGAAATGAACAGGCCGGTTTCAGTGCCGGCATATAGCAGCCCGCGCTTGTTGGGATCTTCGCGAATGACGCGCGTGAAAGCATTTGCGGGAATGCCGGCGGTGATTTTCTTCCAGGTCTTGCCGTAGTCGCTGGTCTTGTAAAGATAGGGTTTGAAGTCGTCCCACTTATACATGGTGGCGGCGACGTATGCCGTGGCCGGATCGTTTGGCGATGCTTCGATGGAATTTATTTGGATCCACTCAGGCATCAGGCTTCGCGGCGGCGTAACATTTTCCCAATTCTTGCCCGCGTCCTTTGAAACATACAACAGGCCATCATCCGAGCCAGACCAAATCAAACCCCGCTGCACTGGCGACTCCATCGCCGCAAAGATGGTGCCGTAATATTCGACGCTCGTGTTGTCTTTCGTAATTGGCCCACCCGACGAGCCTTGCTTGGATTTGTCGTTGCGCGTCAGGTCGGGACTTATGATTTCCCAACTTTGGCCTTCGTTCATCGATCGGAAAAGCACATTCCCACCAGCGTAGAGTGTGTTGGCGTCGTGTGGCGAAAAGAGAATGGGAAAGTTCCACTGGAACCGATACTTCAAAACGTCGGCGCCCGCGCCCATCGGATTATTCGGATAAGGCGAAACATCCCGCTGTTGTCCCGTTCGGTGATCGTAACGGGTCAACAGCCCGCCGTAGGAGCCGGCGAAGACAACTGCGGAGTCTTTTGGTGAAGGAGCGATCCAGCCTGACTCACCGCCGCCGACGTCATACCAATGCAGTTCCGTGATGGCTGAGTCGGCTGTGCGGCTGGCAATGCGGACCGTCGAGTTGTCCTGCTGCGCGCCATAGATGTTGTACGGAAAATCGTTGTCGGTGGTGACTCGATAGAATTGCGCGGTGGCCTGATCCTGATCGGTCCAGCTGCGCCCGCCATTAAACGACACGTTCGCGCCGCCGTCGTTGCTATTGATCATCCGCGCGGGATCATCCGGAGCAATCCAAAGATCGTGATTGTCGCCATGAGGCACAGAAATCCCGGTGAACGTTTTCCCAGCATCGTTTGATTTGTAGAAGCCGGTGTTCAGCACGTAGACCACGTCGGCGTTTTTGGGGTCGGCGTAGATGCGCGTGTAATACCAGGCGCGCTGCCGCAGATTTCGCTGTTCGTTAGTTTTCGTCCAGGTTTTACCGGCATTGTCCGAACGAAAAACGCCGCCGTCCTCTGCTTCGATAATCGCCCAGAGACGTTCGGGATTAGCGGGCGATACCGTAATGCCGATCTTGCCCACCAACGCTTTCGGCAAGCCTGGGTTGCGCGTGATCTCAGTCCAGGTGTCTCCGCCATCCAGGGACTTGAATAGGCCACCGCCTGGTCCACCGCTCTCGAGCGTCCAGGGCTTGCGATAGACTTCCCAAAATCCGGCGTACAAGATATTTGCGTTGCCGGGATCCAGGAGCAGGTCAATCGCGCCGGCTTTGTCGCCGCGGTAAAGGACCTTTTCCCAATTTTTTCCACCGTCCTTCGAACGAAATACTCCGCGCTGTTCGTTTGGCCCAAAGATGTGACCAAGAGCGGCGACGTAGACGATGTCAGGATTGCGTGGATGAACCCGGATCCGCGAGACGTGGCGTGTGTCTTCAAGTCCGACGCGTTTCCAGGTCTTGCCGGCGTCAGTTGATTTGTAGACGCCATCACCATGGGAGACATTGCCGCGCACGGGCGATTCGCCCATGCCGACATAAATTGTATTTGGATCGGAATCTGACAATCCGATCGCGCCTACGGAGCCAGTGCCAAATACAGAACCATCCGTAATCGGTTCCCAGTTGATACCGCCGTCTGTCGTCTTCCAAACGCCGCCGCCGGTCGCGCCGAAATAGTAGACCATCGGTTGTGAAGCCACGCCGCTGACTGCGGTGACGCGTCCACCGCGAAATGGGCCAATCAGTCGCCACTGCAACGCCTTGAACGGATCGGCTTCTTGGTTTGTCGAGTTTGCCGCAGTGGGCGCCGTAGATGTTTGCCGCTGCTGTCCGCTGACACCGTTGACTCCAAAAGCAATCACAATTGACAAACAAACAACAGCCAGACACACAGACGTGCGCAACGTCTTGAACATAAGGAGACTCCTTCTGATTGGGTAGCGAGTCAGTTTGGTTGTGGCACGCGCATCTTGCGCGTGATTCACGGGCAGGATGCCCGTGCCACCTTGAAACTGACCCACTCCTTCTGATTGGTACGACTTGGAACTTTGGAACGGCTGCGCATAATATCAACTTGCATCGTGATCTGTCGCGCTAGATCCTCAATATATTTCGCGCGCCAGATCCTGCGAGCCTTTTAGATTTGTGCGCCTTGTCAGAACAAGTCGTAAGCTTAGATTCTGAACTGCTGGTCATACAGATCATGAATATCGGAACCATCAAAGAAATCTGGCGGCATCCCGTAAAGTCGATGGCGGGCGAGCAGCTTGATGCCTGCGCCATTGAATCGCTCGGGATTCCTGGCGACCGCGGCTGGGCGTTGCGCGACGAAACCACTCGCGAAATCACCAACGGTAAGCGCCTTCCGCTGCTGATGCGGTGCGCCGCGCGTTATCGCGAGCAACCTGTCAACGGAGAGATTCCCCACGTCAACATCGTGTTCCCGGATGGCACTTCAATCGAAAGCGACGACGCGAATGTAAACGCCAAATTGTCAGAGGTATTGGGAAAAACCGTAACGCTGTGGCCGCGACAGCCGGCAACTAACCGGAGTCATTACCGCCGCGCAGAACCGAGCGCCCGCATTGTTGGCCCACTGATGAAGATTCCAGGCTTCCGCGCATTGCTGCCGAGCCTGACAAAGCTTTCGAGTCTGGACAAGCCGCTGCGGGAGGCCTTCAGTCGTGAACCAAACGAACCGCTGCCGGATATTTCCAATCTGCCGGCCGAGATCCTGGAATTTACTTCACCGCTCGGAACCTACTTCGACGCGTTTCCCATTCATATCCTGACCACTGCTTCCCTGGCAGCGATGACGGAATTCAATCCGAATGCCCTTTGGGACGTGCGCCGCTTCCGGCCAAACTTTGTGATTGAAACTGCCGCCGGAGAGGTGGGCCTGTTGGAATCTGAATGGGCAGGGCGAACGCTGCGAATAGGAAACGCGGAATTGAAATGTGAAATCCCCACCGTGCGTTGCGGGATGACGACCCAGGCGCAAGCTGCGCTTCCGAAAGATCCGAGCGTGCTGCGTTCGATTGTCAGGGACGCGAGCCAGAATTTAGGACTCTATGCGAGTGTGTCGAAAGCTGGATCGGTTTCCGCGGGCGATCCGGTCGAACTAATCTAGACCAGACGCCACCTGACAGTTTGCGTTGCGTCAAATGCGTTACATCAGAATAGGGCATCCAGCGCTTCTTCAACTGAGCGCACACCCACAGCCCTCAATCCCAACATTCGTTCCAG
>JANMVC010000706.1:0-3836 GCA_031392315.1 Pyrinomonadaceae bacterium
GCGCGAGTCGATCAGTTGTTGGATCAGTTCAAGAGTCCGCGACGCTTGCTGGTGCAATGGGTGCCGCATGGCTTCGGTCAGCGGGCGATGAATCTGGCTTTCTGTTTCTGGTTGCTGCGACGGGCACGCCGGCATGGTGACAGAGTCGAGTTGATGGTCCACGAGCCGTTTCTCGAGTTTACGGGCAAGTCGGCGAAGCAAAATGCAGTGGCTCTGGTTCATCGATTGATGACGATCATCCTGCTTCGCGCGGCCGACCGCGTTTGGATTTCAATTCCGGCGTGGGAAGCGTATTGGCGCCCGTACACCCTCGGCCGCAAGCTGGAGTTTCGTTGGCTACCGGTAGTGAGCAATATCGAGGTGGTCAGTGATCCGGCGGCGGTGCAGGCAGTTCGGTCTCTGGCTATCGATGATGGCAATGCGATCATAGGCCACTTCGGCGCGTACGACCGGCAAAACACCGCTCTTCTGATCGCTGCGGTGGCGCCCTTGATTGGAAACGGAAGTAAGAATGTGTTGTTGCTGCTGGGCAGAGGCAGCGAGGCGATGCGCGACGCTTTGATCACGGCGCATCCTGAGATGGCAGAGCATGTTTACGCCACGGGCGCGCTCGAGACGGCTGAACTCTCTCTGCATCTCGGCGCGTGCGATGTCATGCTTCAGCCTTACGTTGACGGCGTGAGCAGTCGCCGCGGTGGGACGATGGCCGCGCTCGCGCACGGGCTTCCGGTCGTCACTACCAGCGGTCGGCTAACTGAATCGCTGTGGGCTGAGAGCGGTGCTGTTCAGTTAGTTCCAGTTAATGACATGGCAGAATTAGGGGAGGCAACGAGGCGTTTGCTGGCCGACGCTGCGGCCCGCAGTCGCCTGTCTCGTGCCGCCGCGGCACTTTATTCATCGCGATTTGATGTGCAAGTGATCGTCAATACCTTGCGCACAGCGGCGGGGGGAAAAGGCCGCTGAAGCGGCCTCCAATTATCGGTTGGCGTGCGAACCAGCCGTAAAACGGCTGGCCTAACGGCCCTGCGGGCTAACCGCCTGAAGGCGGCAATCAAACCTAATGCGAATCGCTGTTATCAATTGGACCAGGCGGCGGGTTGGCGGTGTGGAAACGTATCTCAACACCATCATTCCCGAGTTAGCGCGCGCTGGTCATGAGTTGGCCTTCTGGAGCGAGGCCGATGAGCCCATCGGACGCGATCAGATTTACCTGCCGCCCGAATCGCCGTCGTGGTGCGTAGCTGAGTTGGGCGCGGAGCGCGCGCTGCAGGAATTGCGCGATTGGCAGCCGAGCGTTACCTACACACACAACTTGTCAGACCCAAAGCTGGAGGCCGAAACCGTGGCCCTGGCGCCATCGGTTTTCTTCGCACACGATTACTATGGGACGTGCATCAGCGGCGCTAAGACTTTTAAGTTTCCGGTAGTGAAACCTTGCGACCGCCGCTTTGGTTGGCAATGTTTGCTGCATTATTTTCCCCATCGCTGTGGCGGTTGGAGCCCCGTGACGATGATGAAGCTCTACCGTCTGCAGTCGCGCCGGCAAACGCTGCTGCATAAATACGACGCCATCGTCACCCACTCGAATCACATGCTGGCGGAATTGATCAAGCATGGCCTCTCGCCGCAAAGCGCTTACAATTTTCCTTACTACGTGCAGCAGCGAAATCGAAACGCACCCTCCGCAAGTTTGAACCAATCCCACGCGAGCCGGCCGGATTTTGTTCCCGCCAGCGACACCTCAGCGGCGGCTGACGCAAACGCCAACCGGCCTCTGCGATTATTGTTTTCGGGACGGATGGAATTGCTAAAGGGCGGTCACGTTTTTTTGGAAGCGTTGCCACAAGCGGCGGCGGCTCTCGGCCGTTCCTTGCGCGTAGTCTTTGCCGGCGAGGGTCGTGAGCGGGCGATTTGGGAGCAGCAGGCTGCTGACTTGCAGCGGCGTCATCCCGAATTGGACATCGAGTTTCTCGGCTGGGTTGATCGCGCCCGGATGGACCAGCTACTTGATAATTGCGATCTGCAAGTGGTGCCAAGTCTCTGGCCCGAACCGTTTGGATTAGTTGGGCCGGAAGCTGGATTGCGCGGCGTGCCGGCGGCGGCTTTCTCGGTAGGCGGGGTGCCAGACTGGCTGATTGACGGCGTTAACGGATATCTCGCGCCAGGCGATCCGCCGACCGCCGCGGGCCTGGCCGAAGCCATCGTGCGGTGCCTGCGCGATCCGGCCGAGCATGCTGGGCTGCGGCAGGGGGCAGTCAAAATAGCTGAGCAGTTTAGTATCAAGAGTCACCTGGCGGCGCTGATGGATGTCTTTGAGCATGTAGCTACGCTTCGCTCAACGGTGAACACTGAAAAAACCGAACACACTCCACTAAATCACACGAAGTGACTCGAATAAGACTTTCTATTTAATGTTGTTCGTGTGGCTTCGTGGATCGCATTCATCGTTGCCCATGTCCACAATTTGTTAACACCAGGGCCGACAGCAACATGAACATCGCCTTAGTGGTCCATGATCTTCACGAGCGCGGCGGTCACAGCCGCTACACCAGAATTCTGGCCGACGGCCTGGCGCGCCGGCACAACGTCACCGTGTTTGCCAACTACTGCGAACGTCCAGAAGCTTCGCTCTGGAAATTTGCGCCGGTGCGCGCGTGGCGCGCGAACGCGCTGGCGACGGTTCACACTTTTCCGCTTGGCATGCGTTCTGTCGCCTCGAAGCTGGCCGCATTCGATATTCGCCACATGCAGGGTTACTGCGGCGGAAACCCCAACGTCGTCACCGCGCATATTTGCCTGGCCGCGTACCTGGATTCGTTGCGCGACGTTTCCCTCCGCACCCGAGCATCGCTGAAATCGATGGCCTCAGCCGAGGCACGTTTTTACAGTCGCTATGAAGGACGCGTGATTGCGATCTCACAGAAGATCGCCCAAGAGTTGCAGGAGTTCTACGGGGTCCACACGCCAATCAGCGTAATCCCTCATGGCGTCGATGCCCGTCGGTTCGCGGGCGATGACTCCGACAACTCCGCCAACTCCGATAACTCTGATGGGGCCGGCGCAGCAGTGCGCGAAGAATTGGGCATCGGCCCGGATTCAACTCTGGCTCTTTACTGCGGCGACCTGACTAAGGCGCATACCCATCTGAAAGCAATCAGCGCCGCCGCACCGGAAGTTGAGTTTGTGATCGTCACATCCGCAAGTGACTATCGCTGGAGCGCGCCCAACGTGCGCTTCGTCGCCGCCACGCCTGTGATTGAACGCTACTACGCCGCGGCTGACGCGTTCATCTTTCCCACCACCTACGACTCCTTTGGTATGGTGCTGCTTGAAGCGATGGCCGCGGGCCTGGCGGTGTTTAGTTCTGATCGAGCCGGCGCTGCTGAACTGATAACTTCGGGGAAAGATGGCTTCGTGATCCCGCTCGACGATTGGGTCGAAACAACATTGGCCGGACTGCGCGATAGCGGGTCGCTGCATGACGTGGGTGCGGCGGCAAAGACAACTGCGCGGCGGCATGATTGGGCCAAAGTCGTAGACGCAGTGGAGCAGGTTTATTTCGAGGTGACGAGGTGACGAGGGTGACAGTCGCCAGCGAAGCCACAGTCGAAGCAGCAGGCGGCGGCGAGGGGTATGGCTATCAGCAATAAGAATGTCGCTTTCATCGTTAATGGCGGACGTGACAGTGCGATGGGCGGGCGCGCCCGCGACCTGGCGGAGCGCATCACCGTGTTCGACATTCACATCGCCTATCGTGCTTCGTCGAAGCTTATGGCGATGCTCGAGTTTTTCAAGTTTCTCCTGCGCCTGCGCCCGGCGGCGATTTACGTTTTCGA
>JANMVC010000006.1:0-15586 GCA_031392315.1 Pyrinomonadaceae bacterium
GCGCGCTTGATTAAATCCTTCGCGATACGGTTCGCGCCGATTTGTTCGCCTTCGTATTCGAGTTCCATCTTGCCGGTCATGGATGGCACGGCGGCGTAAACGTCAGAAATGCGCGGCACGACTTCTTCTTCTCCGGTAAGAATCGCGCGCCGTTCGGCGTTTGAAACCATTGATTCGATGACTGAAATCGGCAGGCGCTGGGAGACGCCGGAATGCTTATCCACACGGCTATCGTCGCGCGCTTCGAAGGCAATCTGTTCGACCGTCTCGCGCAGGAATTCAGGGACGCGCAGGCGATCCTCTAGTTCATTTCGGCTTAGCCAGGCTTCCTGCCGCGTAATCTCCACGCCAGTCTGCAACTCCGCCGGATAGTGCGTCAGGATTTCCGTGCCAATACGATCCTTCAGCGGCGTGATGATCTTGCCGCGCGCCGTGTAGTCTTCCGGGTTCGCGGAAAAGACCAGCATCACATCCAGCAGCAGGCGCACCGGGTAGCCCTTAATCTGCACGTCGCCTTCCTGCATGATGTTGAAAAGTCCGACCTGAATCTTGCCGGCGAGATCGGGAAGTTCGTTGATGGCAAAGATGCCGCGATTGGCGCGCGGCAAGAGGCCGTAATGAATCGTCAACTCGTCGCTTAAAAGATGTCCGCCCTTCGCCGCCTTGATCGGATCGACGTCGCCAATGATGTCGGCAACGGTGACGTCGGGTGTGGCAAGTTTTTCCACGAAGCGCGCGTCGCGACCGATCCAGGCGATTGGGGTGGCGTCGCCATGCAGTTCAACTGTCTGGCGGCCATGGGCCGAAATGGGATGGAAAGGATCGTCGTTAACTTCAGAACCAGCGATTGCCGGTATCTGGTCGTCGAGAAGTTCGGTGAGCCCGCGAATAATTCTGCTCTTCGCCTGGCCCCGCAACCCCAGCAGGATGACGTTGTGTTTGGCCAGGATTGCGTTGACGAGTTGGGGGATGACGGTTTCGTCGTAACCAACTATTCCCGGAAAAAGCTTTTCGCCGCTCCGCAGTTTCTTGATCAGGTTGGCGCGCAGTTCGTCTTTGACGGAGACGCTCTGGTAGCCGCTCTCTTTTAGTTTGCCCAGCGTGTTTGATTGCATAGAGCCCCCATGAGATCGAAGTCGGCGACGCTTCTTGAAAGGAGACTGCCGCCGAACTCAACACCGCAAAATTTGCTTAACTCAATCTTAATACTTCGATGTGAAAGGCGCTAACGAGCCTGTCGAAGGGTAAGAAGAATTAAGGTCGGCGTCGCGGTTTGGGTTTATTCGCAGAACCCGCAGACGGTTTCTTGGGAGAGGGGGCGGGGGAGTCGACAAACTTGAGCGTGCTGACAGACTCGACCAGTTCATCAATGGATTGCTGATCTTTGCCGCTCACGATAAATGCGATTGCGAAGCCCTGGTTGATGGTAATGACGATGGCTTGCTGGACTGAAGCGCCGTTGATCTCCGTCCGCGAGTCCTGGCGAAAAAACTTGCGGCCCGCGAGTGTCAGCTCGGCAGGTTCGTCGGTAAGAGGCACAACGCCTGTTTGAATCATCAGCGGGCGAACGTGGAGCAGGTAGTCGCCTCCCGTGATAATTGCGGGCGCGTGACTGACCCGTTCAGCCACCAACATGAATCCGGGATTCACGTCGACAGCGGTGCCCATGGGATATTGAAAAGCGGTGAGAAGCTGGTAAGTGTTTCTGAGAATGACCTCGCTCGAAGCTGCGGACATCGCCCCGGTCGTCGTCGCGCGCTCTTTACCAATCTCTTTTAGACGCACATTTGTCGCCTCGCCATGGACGACCCAGCCTTTTGGATAAGCTACTGAAAAGCCGAAGAACCGGTTGGTGTAAACGCCATTGGTGACGCTGCCGTCGTCTGGAGTTGAAAGTTGCTGTGCGTTTGTTGGAACAACTAAAGAGAACAGGACAAGAATCGCGAATAGGAAAAGTGAACGTGTCATTTGCAAATGTTAATGGAGGTGTGGGGAGTTGGCAATCAGGCCAGCCTGACTCGTTGAAAGACCAGAACGATCCACGATATCACACGAAGCGGACCAAAAAAGATATTTAGATTCGTTTCGTGTGCTTTCGTGGATAGTCTTGTTTTCCTCTACGCGTTTATCACGTATACGCGCCGTCTGAAGATTGAATGACTAACCCATCCGCTTCCAGTTTCTCCAGATGCGCCAGCACCGCAAGTTCGGCCATCGCGTGTGCTTTTGGAGAAACGTCGGTGTAGACGCGCGCGACGATCTCTTTCGGCGTCGTGACGCCTTCGCTAACTGCCTGCAGAATCTTTCCTTCCCGATCCAGCCGGTGCGAAATGTACTCGTCGATCTTCGCGTAAGGATTTGCGATCGCCGGTCCGTGCCCGCCAAAAATTACCGAGAGATTCGGGAGGGCGCGCATGCGCTTGAGCGAATGCATATAGTCGCGCATGTTTCCTTCCGGCAGATCGATCAGGACGGAGCCCAGCCCGACGATATTGTCTCCCGAAATCAATGTGCCCGTGCGCGCTTCATGCAAACAAAGATGACCGCGCGCGTGACCCGGTGTGTGCATCACCCGCAAACTAATTCGCGGCTCGCCTTCCAGCTCGATGAGTTCATCGTCCTCAAGGAACACGTCGGCACGAATATCTTCCGCGAGACCGGCGGCGGTGAGTCGATGCGCCGCCACTTTTACATCGCCTCCGAGGTGCGCCCGCAGCGCGTTCACACCACCGA
The DNA here is from genome assembly GCA_031392315.1 of Pyrinomonadaceae bacterium. GTDB lineage: Bacteria > Acidobacteriota > Blastocatellia > Pyrinomonadales > Pyrinomonadaceae > PSRF01. The sequence continues at coordinate 2,734 of JANMVC010000006.1, forward strand.
CGTGATCGGGATGGACGTGCGTCAAAAGAATTCCCTGTAGAGTGCGCCCGGCAGCCAACAGTTCATCAACCGTGCTGGCCAGCGCCTGTTGTTCATCTTCATACGGCGAGCCGGGATCGATGACGAGTAAAGACTTCGAGGTGTAGATCAGGTAACAATTGGTGTGCGTTGCGGGCGGTTTGGTCGGCGTGCGCACGGGAAAGCAAATATAGTTTGGACGAAATTCGATGCGGCGCACGGGTTCGCTGTGCGCATGCGGCACGGAAAGAAACCTCTCGACCAGATCTTCCGTCAGCCCGTTTCGCAGAGTTTTCAAAGCATGCAGTGTGGGCGGCACAGCCAGCATTTCTGATCTTTGCCAATGCTCGTGAGCGTTCTTCGCGGAGGTCCATGCACCGGATTCGAGTTCGCCTTCAGTGACATTTGGTTGTTGCTTCGGCGGACAGTTAACTAAAAAGAACCAGGTGTCGAAGCGGCGCGCGCTGAAGGGCGGCGTCACCCAACGACCGACGAAAAGAAAATCGGTTGCATCAAGATGCAGGTTGTAGTGCTGCAACAGATCCGGCCAGGACATGCGACCCGACTCAAGATCATCAAGCAGCGATGCGCGTTGGCCGACAGTCAGCGCTTCGCCGCCGCGCGCCAGCAGCACACCGGTTTCTTCAAACATCTCGCGGGCGGCGCAACTGATCGCCGTCAGCGTTGCTGCGTCATCGCAGTTTTCGACCCGGGCTTCCCCGTCATTTGCGTCAAACTGTCCGCCGGGAAAGGCATAGAAGCCGCCCAGAAAAGCGAGGTTGGCGCTGCGTTGGACCAGAAACACTTCCGGGTTGTCGCGGCTCGTATTGTGACGAAGGAGAATTACGGCGGCAGCGTCTTTGGGGATTGGCGGCGCGTTCGGCGGCTCGCCTGCGTTGCGCGGGTTTCCGGAAAAAGATTGTTGGTTCACGTCAGAATTGCGCGAGCTGCGCTCGCGGTTTGCGGGCAGGATGCCCGCGCTCCAGGTTACGACCAGCGGAATCTTTCGCCATCACCGGGTCCCCAGGGCACGCCGCGCATGTGGTAGCCGCCTTCCTCCCAGAAGCCCGCCTGATCCTGTTCCAGAAAACGCACGCCTTTGATCCACTTGGCAGATTTCCAGGCGTAGAGTTGCGGAATTATCAGGCGTACTGGGCCACCGTGTTCGGGAGGGATTGGCGCGCCATCGTGCGACCAGGCAAACAGCGAATCTTCGTTCAGGAAATATTCCAGCGGGACGTTGGTGGTCCAACCATAGTCATAACCGAGCGCCAGCGCAAATTTCGCTTCCGGCTTGATGCCAGCCAACTTTGCAATCTCTCGAGTTGCCACGCCGCCCCAGACGTTGTCCAACCGCGACCAGCGCGTGACGCAATGAAAGTCAGCATAGACGCGCACCGCCGGGAGTTGCATAAACTCATCGAGCGACCACTGCTGCGGATGCTCGACCAGTCCATCGATTTCAAACGACCAGGTGGCAAGATCAACTTCGGGAGTTCCATGGGCGTCGAGCACGGGCCACTTTTTCGTGCGTGACTGGCCCGGAGGAATTCGCTCTGCGCGGCGCGTGTCAGGACTGATGATGATCGCTGAATCACCGATCTCTTCGGGCTGGCGCGGGTCCGTTGTTTGGTATTTCGGATCCTTGATTAGATTGTTCAGGAAGCTCATCGCGCTAACGAGGATCTCTGTTCTCTTGAATTAACAGGGGGGTTATGAATTCCGCTTCGGGCTACTCTTCTCCGCCAGCGCGACCAGCTCTTCCGGCATCCATTTGCCCACAGCTTTATCAGTTGGACCTTCAATGCCGGTGGTGCGATCGTGCCATTTGTCGCGGTCGCCCTCGGGCCCGCGCTGGCGTTCGTAGTTTTCCGTCTGCTCCAGGCTCAAGAGGATTCCGTCCACAACTTCTTTCCAATCCTGAAATTGAATGCCGCGCCGCACAATCGGCAAACCTGCCGACCAGTCTTCCTCGGGCGCGCGCGCGTCCTGCTCGGGAATGGTTAGGTTGTGAAACGAAGGAAAGGGCTGGCCGGCAAATTCCTTTACCATCAGCTCCTTCATCTCTTTGTAAGAAGCTGCGGGGCGTTCACCCCTGATTGCCTGGGCACGACGAAAAAGATCAGAGACGCTTGGTTGTTGCTGAGTCATAGTATTCGAGCTTCCAGTTAATTGTTGGCGTATGCCTTAGAGATTACACGGCCCGACCGTAGCTACACAACCGGGTTGCCTTGTAACGCAAACTGTTAGTTTGCGTCGGTCCCGCTCCTCTGAAGCTGAGTGGCTGCCACTCTCTGCAACTGCAAGCTGTTGATCGACAGCGCCTTTGCTAGAAACTGCAAGTTTCACGTATCCGCAAATGAACAGGTTTTCGCTACACCCACTCGCAAACGAAGAGTTTGTTAAGACACGAATCGCAAACTAACAGTTTGCGTTACAAAAATAAGACAAATTGAAATCGCCGCGGAATAAAGTAAACTGCCTCTGGCATGCCCGACTCAATTCTTTTAAGCGATACCGACCAAGCGAAGCCGGAGCCCGCGCTCGGTTGCCACCTTTGCGGAGGGCTCGAAGCGCAACGCCTTCCGCTTGACGACTTGCCGGCAGACATTCAGTCGCTGGTGAAGTCCAACGCCGGGGCGGCGAGCGAGTTGGCCCGCGTTTGTCCAAACTGCATCGAACTTTTCGTGCGCGCGAAGGCGCAGGTCGATTCCCATCAGTTCGTTTTCGAACAACACAATCATGTGTTGCCGACGCCACTCAGGATGAACGCCGATGAACGGTTCACCGGGCGCGGCGTGACCATCGCCTTTCTCGACTCCGGTTTTTATTCCCATCCTGATTTAACCGAACCCGAAGATCGGATCCTGGCCTACCACAGTATTTTTTCAGACGAGGGAGATCGCACGTCACTGGAAACGTCGGATGTCGCGAGCTGGCACGGCATGATGACTTCAGTAGTGGCGGCCGGAAATGGACACTTGTCCGAAGGTTTCTATCGCGGGATTGCCCCCGAGGCGAAGGTAGTCCTCGTCAAGGTTGGGCGTACGGGACGCATTCCTGATGAACATATCGAGCGCGGGTTGGAGTGGGTGCTGGATAATCGCGAGAAATACGATATTCGCATCGTGAACATTTCCGCCGGCGGTGATTTTGAACAGTCGTATCTCGACAGCCCGCTTTGCCAAACCGTCGAGCGCGCGGTCAGCGAAGGCCTGGTGGTAGTTTGCGCGGTGGGTAATGCGGGCATGGCGCCGGGACATCGGGTGTTGCCGCCGGCCTGTTCACCTTCCGCCATTTCGGTCGGCGGTTTGGACGATCAAAACTCAACCGATCGCGCGCGCCGCGGTATGTATCGTTCGTCGTATGGACCAACCCTCGATGGTCTGCAAAAACCGGAGATCATTGCGCCGGGCATTTGGGTGGCCGCGCCGATCCTTCCCGACACGCCCACCGCCGACCAGGCTCACCTTTACTCAGAACTCGACGCGGCTGCCGACGACGAACTGGGGCCAACCATCGATGCCCACGCCGGAGTGGACAAGGATTTCGACGATGCGCGCCATTTGCCGGTGCCATTGTTACGACAATTGATTACGATCAAGCAGCGTGAAAGCAACGTGATCAGCCAGCATTACAAGTATGTCGATGGGACGTCTTTCGCTTCGCCAATTGTGGCTTCGATAGCCGCGTGTATTTTGGAGGCGAACCCCCGCCTGACGCCGCAGCAGTTGAAACGCATCCTGATCGACACTGCGGAGCGCGTGCCAGGCATCGAAGTGGAACGACAGGGTTGGGGCGTAGTCTCGCCGCGGAAGGCAGTGGAAGTCGCGCTGATCACGCGCGGGTGAAATCAGGCAGAACCAGGCAGAGGCCCGACCGTGAGGGAGGGGCCTCCTCACTACCAGCAAACTGATTCTACGCGGAAAGTTTCGCGCCCTTGCTGACGCGCGGGCTTCCGTTACGCGCGAACTGCCGACTCGGGTTGGACACTCGCGCGGGCGTGTGCAACAATTCCCGAAACCCAACCAGACAGCAGGAAGCTTTTAAGAGGAGTTAATAACAGAAAAATGTCGGAACAAATGTCTGAAAATGAGACCGCGCAGCCGGAGACCGCTGCCGCGAAAGCGAGTGAGAGCCCGGTAGCTGAGGCGCCGGCGGCGGAAGATATTTCTTACCACGCGGTTGAGAAAGACGGCGTCGTGACGGCGATTTGGGAAATGAACGGTCGCAAGCACGTGCGGACCATCGATCCGAGGTCACGTCAGGGCGAAGACATTCTGCGGCTCTACACCACCGAGCATCACGACGAAACGCCGCCCGCGCAAGCCAGCGAAGCCGCTTCGTCCTAATTTGCCCGCCTTAAGAATCCCCCGCTTGAGCTTGTCATCTGGTTCCGATCCAGTGAAATGGACTGAAATCCGATAATTTGAACGGAGCCACGCCTTTTTTTTCTTCAGGGCGAAACCAAAACCCGAACGCCCACCAGCAAATCCTTAATAACTCTGCTCTTAGTTCGCTTCAGCCGAGTGGCAGCTTGCCGGGAATATTTCTTGCGTGCGCAGAAGTCCGTAAAAGAACATGCCGGGTTAAGCGCAAACTTTCTTGAGCTATTAGTCCATCGTCACCCAACCAGGGTCCTAACAAAAGGAGCGGTCTAATGATCAAAGCGACCAGATACTTGATCGTATTGCTGGCGGTATTTGCTTGTGCCTCTTACACCGTAGTTGGCCAGACTACCGGGTCGGTTTCCGGGGAAGTGAAGGACGAGAAGGGATCCTCAATCCCAAATGCCACCGTTTCTCTGCGCAACGTGCAGACCAATATTTCCCGCACCGCAAACAGCGACGACGATGGTCGCTATCGTTTCAACAACGTCCCCGTTGGCGACTATGAGGTTACGGCCGAGGCCTCGGGCTTCGGGAAGTATGTGCAATCAGGTATCACGCTCGCGCTCAATCAAAACGCCGTGGTTGATGTGCCACTCAAGCCTGGCGACGTGCAGGCGAGTGTCACCGTTGTGGAAAACGCCGCGGTCATCAATACGACAAACGCCGAGGTGAGCACGCGCTTCGACTCGCGCCGTGTCTCGGAACTGCCGCTTGCGCCCAACCGCAATGTCTTCAACGTCGCGCTCGGGGCTCCTGGGGTTAGCCAGCTCGGATCCGGACAGACCGGTTTCGCAAACGGCATCAGCTTCTCTTCAAACGGCGGCCGACTTCGTTCCAACAACTTCATGATTGACGGTCAGGATATCAATGACCCGAGTGTCTCGGGAGGCCAGCAGGCCATCAACAACCCCGACATCGTCCAGGAAGTGCGCCTTATCACTAACCAGTTTCTACCGGAGTATGGACGCAACGCCGGTTCGGTGCTGCTTATCAACACGAAATCCGGCGGCAATGATTTCCACGGCACGGCTTTCTGGTTCCACAACGGTAACGCCTTGAATGCCTGCAATAACCTCAACAAGGCCGGCGGCTTCTGCAGGCCGTCGGGTTCGACGCTCACTGGTAATCAGACCGTGAAGCGGCCCTTCCGCATAGAGAATCAAATCGGTTTCACAATCGGTGGCCCAGTCTACCTGCCGCGGTTTGGTGAGGGCGGCCGCTCGGTCATCAGCGGGCGAGATCGCACCTTCTTCTTCGGGTCATATCAGCGCTGGAGCGATCGCCAGCTTGGCAGCGGCTTTACGCTGGTCGGTGCCCCGACCACAGCCGGTCGCGCGGCCCTGCAAGCGGGCGCCGGCAACCGACCGCAGGTGCAGGCCCTTTTGAGGTTTCTACCCGCTGCTACCGATTCCAGCGGCCCGGTGCGCACTTTCACAGTCAGCGGCCAGACGTTCACTGTCCCGACTGGCAGCTTGACCGGCGCCGCCTCCTCATTTTTCGACGACCACCAAGCGTCCTTCCGCATTGACCATCGCTTTAGCGAGAAGAACAATCTCAGCGCACGGTATCTCTATGACGATGGCGATTCCGGCGGCGGCGGCCAGGTGACACCTTCTGGCCTGACGACCAAGAACGTCTTCCGTTCGCAGGCTATGAATATCACCTTGACCACGAGCCTTCGGCCCGACCTGGTCAATGAGCTCAGGCTCGCTTGGTCACGCCTGGGCACGACGACTGCCTCGGACGATCCCGCATCTGAGACGATCCCGTCCATTGAAATCGCCGACCTCGGGTTGGCAGGGTTCAACGCGGCAGCCAACCGCACGGCCATCGGACTCGCGGTAAATCTCCCGCAGTTTCGCAACAACAATACTTATCAGGTGCAGGACAATCTGTCCTGGACACACGGGTCCCACGCCACGAAGTTTGGCGCTGACATCCACCGGACGCAGGTTAAAAGTTTCTTCGTCCCGACCATCCGCGGCCGCCTTGCCTACACCACGCTGCAGGGCTTTGTTGACGACATCGCCAGCACTGCGGCGGCAGTCAATCGGCCTTTGGTGGGCGGCCAGGAGATTCAGTACTACTACTATTACGACCAGTATTACTACGCGCAGGACGAGTGGAAGATTCGCCCCAACTTCACTTTCACTTACGGGTTACGATACGAACTGCCCGGCAACAACTTCGACGATCTTGTTCCCATTAACGACCGGATTGTCGCAGCCAATGGCAACGATCCGAGATACCGGTTCACACCCGTCCCCAAGCGGGATACGAACAATTTCCAGCCGCGCCTCGGCTTCAACTGGAATCCGCGCACTGATGGCGGTGGAATACTGGGTTGGCTGACAGGAGGGGACAAGCTCGTAGTCCGCGGAGGCTACGCCCGCACCCACGATAGCAATTTCATCAACATCAACCTGAATATTGCCAGCGCCTTTCCGTTTGTCGCGGCCATCAATTTGCCGGCGGCAGGTGCTTTCGCGGCCATCGGGACTGCACAGCCGACGGGCCTGAATCCTGCGAATTTCGCCCGCACCATCGTCGCTGAAGACTTCCGCGCGCCGGTGTATGACCAGATGAGCTTCGAGGTGCAACGGGAACTGACAAACGATATGGTTTTGAGAGTCGGTTATGTCGGTACCCGCGGCCGCGACCTGTTCCAAACCATTGACGGCAACCCGCGCCAGCCGACGAACAACATCTTCATCGGCGACCCGCGTTTCACCCAGATCGCCTCGGCCGCGCGTACGGCCGCTCTCGCGCCGGGTAGCGCCAACAATCCCTGCCGCGTAACGACCGTGGATCCGACCAACTGCACACTCGGCGTCGTTCGCCTGCGAGCAAATGGCGCGGAATCGGACTACCATTCAATGCAGGTCAGTCTGGATAAGCGCCTTTCGCGCGGCGTCAGCGCGGGCGTGCACTTCACTTGGAGTTCGTTTATTGACACGGCCTCCGAGCTGTTTAACCCATCGGGCGGCGAGGTGGCGGTGTCGCAAAACTCCTTCGACCGTGGTGCCGACCGCGCGCGCTCGACCTATGATCGCCCGTTGCGGCTCTCCGGAAACTTCGTCTTCGAGCTGCCCTTCTTCCGGAATCAGCAAGGCCTGGCGGGTCGGGTTTTGGGGGGTTGGCAGCTTAACTCCTTCTTCACAATGCAGAGCGGTGCGCCATTCACGCCGCTTAATGGCTCCGACCCAACCGGCGCGTTGAGCGGGATCGATGGTCTCGTCGGCAACGCGATTCGCGCCAATGTCGTCGGGCCGTTGCCTACGAGGAGTGCCGAGGAGCTGTTTAACCTTATTCGCGGACAGGGTCAGACGTTCTTCCGCCCGTTGCAGTGCACCGGACCAACCGATAGCGCCGGCAGGTTCCTCCCGAGCGCCACGTGCGAACGCTTCGGCAATGCAGGCCGTAACATCCTGCGCGCCGACGGTATTGGCAACCTGGACTTCGGGATTATCAAGAACACTCGTCTGGCTGAGAATGTGCGACTGCAATTCCGCGCCGACATGTTCAATGCCTTGAATTCGCGTGACTTCGGCATCCCCACCGCAAGCGTGGTGGCGGGTGGGTTCCTTAACCAATGGACGACCAACGGCGGCAACCGCCGCGTCCAAGTCGGCGCCCGTTTGGTTTTCTAGCCGCCGCTAACCCGCGAAAGGGTTACGGCGTGATCTTTCAACACACTGAGGGACTGAAGAATTAATCTCTTCAGTCCCTCTCTCTTCGCGTTAGTTTATAATCACGGAGTCTCTCGCCCATATTCATGCGGCCGCGACAGGAGGCCATGATGAAGAGCACGCTTCTGACTTTATGTTTCCTGAGTTTGGGTGTCGTCGCGACTGCACAGTCGCCCGAAGTTTTGACCGCAGCGCCGGAATTGACCATCGTTAAGTACAGTTGGACGAAGGAGCGGATAAATTGGGAAGGAGATCCCTTCGGCGGCCCGGTAGAGAGCTTCGACGATCTCCGTCGCCGCCGGGTGGACGAGCGACGAATCGAGCGAGCCAGAGGTACGGGGAACATCGGCGAGGCCGCCAAGGTTGAACGCGAGACACGCGCCGAGCAGGTCATCAAGGCCCGTCCGCCCGCTCCGCCCCGTTATGCTTTTCTTTACAAAGTTGTCTTTCAGAACACGAGCAGCAAAACAATAAAGGCAATTGACTGGGACTACGTTGTTGCAAACAGCAAGACGCAGGAAACGGAGCGGTTGGAGTTTGCCCACGACTCCAAGATAGAGCCCGGAAAAACCAAAGAGCTCAGTGTGACAGCGCGCAAGCCACCAGCCAGGACAGTGAGCGTCTACGCCCTCGACAAAAACGAGCGGCTGGGCCTTGATGGCCAAGTGGTCGTAGTGCGCATCCAGTACACTGATGGCTCAGTCTGGCAGCGTCCCAAGGTTCCTTCGGAATCCAATCAGTGAGAATACGAAAAGCATTAACAATCGAAGCGGGGGCTTTGACGGAGATTGCCGACCAGGCCAAGAAACACTGGGGCTACCCAGACCATTGGATTCAACACTGGCAAGACGACCTCACGATCCTGCCGCAATATGTGACCAACAACCCTGTATTCGTTGCTGAGGACAAGGGTGACCTGCTGGGTTTCTACGCCCTGGTTCTGAAAGCAAAGAAAGCCGAGCTGGATCATCTTTGGGTCGCGCCCGCGCACATAGGTACCGGGGTAGGAAAGGAATTATTTCTCCACGCCATGCAAAACGCGGCGGGACAAAACATCTCGGAAGTTGAAATCTCGTCGGACCCAAACGCAGAAGGCTTCTATCGCAAGATGGGCGCGCATCGGACCGGCGAAACTGTTTCCGAGATTGACGGTCAATCACGCACGCTGCCTCAGTTCAGCATCGATCCCAAGTCATAGTCCTGTCGGAACCACCTGCGTAAGCGGGTGGCCCCATCGTTACCCAAGCGCCACGGTTGTTCGGCGTAGGCCCGCCCGGCTAACGCGGGCGGTTCTGACAAGAGCTTCACAAACCAAACCGCCCGCGATACTCGCTGGCCGTCAAAAACGCCTTTACCATCTCCGCTGCCACGTAGTTGCCATTGAACTGATTCAGCTTGTTCAACCAGAAGCTATAGCCGTCGAAATTTAGACCAGGCTCGGGCGCATCGTTTGGATTCCGCCGCAGGTAGCCGAAGTACTGCATTAGCACAAACGCGCGGTTCAACTCCTGTTGGGCCAGTGCCGCATTCTCCGCCACTCGTCGCAAAGCGCGGGCGCGGGCGGCCGCGTCAGTCGTCGTGGTTGCTGAACCGAATTCAGCGATTACTGAGTTGCGTTCAGCGTCTGACGGGTTGACGCCGGCATTAGCAAAGAGCGCGTTGACAAACTGCGTCGGCGAAAGCGAAGTGGCATGCGCAGTGGTGAATCGTGTGCGCGCCACGAATGCCTGCGCGAACGCTACCTTGTTGCTTTCCAGTTGAGCTTGCCAATTGCCCACGCCCACCACCACACCCTGCCCGATCTGCTGCGTGTCAGGCAGAAATTCATTGAAGCGCACCGGCACCGGAGCGCCACTCAGATTTCCGTAGGCCGACTTGTAGATCCGGTAAACCAGATAGCCCGTCTCCTGAAACTCGATCGAGACGAAGAAAGCGGCAGAGACGTTGACTCGCTTCGTCTCAATGCACGGCTGGTTGGCGCCGCAAGAAGTGATTTGATTCGTCCAGAACGCGAGACCGCTCGCGTCAGGTTCGCGGTTAAGGAAATCGAGATACTGCCGGCGCACGAAAAACTGCGCGTCGTCTATCGGGTTCGCCGTCAGCGCGCCAAATCCGAGGCCGGTCAGCCCCTGGTTAATCGGATCGTCCGCGCGGGTGAATATCACACCATCGTTTAGAAAACCGTTGAGCCTTGGATCGGGAAACGCATCCACGCGCGGTGTGCCGCCGTTGCCGCCGCTCCCGTCGTCGAGACCGGAAGCGTCTTCGATTACGTAAACGTTGCCGCCGCTGTCAACCGTTAGTCCATGAAGAAATAGATTGTTGTCGATCGAAAGCCCTTCGACGCAAACTTCGTCGCGGTCAGCGCGGCCATCTCCATTGTCGTCGTAGATTGCCAGCATGACGGTGTCGTTCCCGTCTGAGTGGGAAAACACCACGCCGCGCGCGTTGACGGCGACGTCCAGAGGTTGGTCGTTGGCAAACTGATAGATGTAGTAAGGCGCGGTGGAAAGCGTGTCGGGCAGGCCATCCGCGTTCGTATCGCGAATGATCCGCAATTCGTTGGAATGGAAATCAGCGATCAGCAGATCGTTGTTGGGCAACAAGGCAAGCGCGTTGGCGTTGTAGAGCCGGTTGTCGCCAACGGTGACCAGCGTGCGCGACAGTGCCGAGTCAAAACCGCCGGCGTTGTCCCTGACCAGCAGCACGACGCCGGGCGAGGGCTCGTTGTTTGGATCGTTGGGATTCGCAGAGTTGTAGTAACCACTCGAAGAAACAATCACAAACTCGCGGCCGGCCTTCGAGGTGCCGGTTACCACCGCGGCGGCCGAACGCAAACCAAAATCGGTCCGCAAGTTAAACGTGCTTGAGCTGTCGCTTTGGTAGTTGCCATTTGTGTCGAGCGCTACGACGATGACACCCACTGCCTGATTGTTGAGCGTCGCCGAGTAAACTTCATACCTCGCGCGCGTCCTGCCTACCGCAATATCAAACGAGCCGCCGGTAGAATCAAACGTAGTCCGCTCATCGGCAACCAGGTTGCCGCTGCGATCGACAAACTGTTCGTTAGTTCCCGCCGAAGAAATCAAACTAAGCTGCGAAGTGTGCAGCACCTGAAACAGCGGCGTGCCGGGAAGAATTGGATTTGCCTCTGGTGTATTCACCTCGCCAGTCTGGTGCAGGGAACCAGACGGACGGGCCACTGCCACCATAGCCGACGCGCTCGCGCGACTACCCGACGAATAACGCAGCGCGTTTGCTCGCTCCGCGCCGACGGAAACATAACCATTAGTTCGGCCCTTGCTGCCGGCTCTCCCTTCTTGCCGCGCCGAGCGTACGCGTACCACATCCGGTTTCAGATCGGGGCTGATCGTTTGGCCCGAAACGGTCGAAACGCAGAGCAGCGTGCACCCGGCGAGCCAGGTCACAACCAGGAACTGTGTGATGGTTAGGTTTCCGACTTTCATGGACATCCCTTTACTTCAGTCGCTTTTCGTCTCGCTCCATCTTTTGACGAAGGTTTTTGGCTATGTGTTCGGCCGTGCTCTTGTTGCCGTTTAGCGAATCCACTTTGTACGACGCCACCGCATAGGCGACGACCCCGGTGCGCAGGTTGACCATCTGCATGCTGGCTTCTGATTCAGGCAGGCCGGTGCCAAAAATGATCTTAGCCCAGCCGGCTTTCTGCGATTGCGCGAACCCATTGATTTCGAAATCGGCCTGTGATCGATCAGCGACCACAAACAGGTTCACGCGCTTCTTTTGAAACGCAGCCACGAGGTTGTTTTCAAAACCAACCAGGCCATTGATGTTTTCCACGTAGACTCTCGAGCCGCCGGGAATGTAGGTCGGGTCGGTAACCTGCCTGACCAGCACCTGGTTGGCTGCTGGATTGACCGCCCGAACTCGCTCCTGCGCCTGCGCTGCGCCAAGAATCACGAAGAGCAAAGCAACGGTGGTTACTGATTTTGAAAATGTCATCATCATCTCCTTCAAAGTTGAAAACGAGGGGGCGGTGATCATTTAGCGTTCACCGCCCGGGTGAAAATGCACTTAACGCGGATCGCCTTTGCGCGAAGGTCGATCACTTTCCGGCCGCGCCCGCTCTGAACGCTGGGGCGGTGGATCGCTACGCGACGGAGGATCGCTCCGCGGTGGTGGATCGTTACGCGGCGGTGGTTCATACCGCTGCGGTGGTGGATCGTTACGCGGTGGCGGATCGTTGCGCGGTGGCGGATCGTTACGCGGCGGTGGTTCATACCGCTGCGGTGGTGGATCATTGCGCGGCGCTGGCTCGGATCGCTTGGGTGGCTCATAACGCACGGGCGGCTCGCTGCGTCGTTCCACGCGGCCGGGTTCCTCGCGAGGTTCCGTGCGAGTGGGACGATCTATCCGCTCGGGGCGTTCTGATCTATCTGTTCGATCAGTCCGATCAGTCCGATCAGTTTCTCTGGGCCGTTCGGTTCGCTCGGTTCGTGCCGGACGATCGACCGGCGCAGTTTCGTCGGCAGCGGGAACCCGCACTGGCACCCGCGTCGTTGTATTACCGCCCCGGTCGTTACCTTCGACCGGTCTTGCCGGCCGCTCGACTGCGCCCGTCGGCCGCGTCTCAATCGTGCCCACGCCGCCAGTGGGTGTTGGAATATCTGTGCGGCCGGGCCGCGCCTCCCGTCCATTCAAAACGCGTGAACGGCGCAATTCTTCATCCAGCGCGACGCCGGGATTTCTGGTTGCGGCGCCGGTTGGCCGCGAAAG